>VBLA01000078.1 GCA_005879245.1 Deltaproteobacteria bacterium | reverse complement strand
CCCCGCCCCCTCCCTACGTGGGCCTCCCCCTCCTCCTCCTCGACCTCCCGATCGCGAGCACTCGCGAGGCCGCGCTGCTCGGCGCCCTCGTACGCCGCGCGCCGGCGGTCCTCGCGACGGCGACCGCGGGTGATGAGCGGACGATCGCCGTGCTCGAGAGCACCCTCGCCTGCACGCGGCATCTCGCCGCGCCACCGCCGGTTCCGGCGAACTCGCTCGCCGCCGCGCAGGCGCACCTCTTCCAGGACTCGGCCCCTCCCGTCGCGGCACTCGACGGCACGGTGACGCTCCGCTCCTGGCCCGGGGAGGCCCGCGAGTGCGTCGAGATCGCGCGCGGCATCCGCGCTGCCGCGGCGCGCGGCGTGCCCTTCGACCGCATCGCCGTCTTCCTCCGTTCACCCGCCGAGTACCGCGCGCATCTCCAGGAAGCCTTCCGTCGCGCGAGCCTTCCCGTCTTCTTCGCGCGGGGCACGACGCGTCCGGATGCGGGCGGACGAGCGCTCCTGGCGCTCCTCGCGTGCGCCGCCGAGCGGCTCTCGGCACGCCGTTTCGCCGAGTACGTCTCGCTCGCCCAGGTACCCGATCCCGACGCCTCGCGAGACCCCGACGCCCGCTGGGTGCCACCCGCCGACGATCTCCTGCCGACCGGCGCCCCGGAGCTGCCACCCGTCCATGACGAGCGATCCCGGATGCCGGACCCGGATCCCGATACCGCCGCCGTCATCGAGGGAACGCTCCGCGCCCCGTGGCGCTGGGAACGGCTCCTCGTCGACGCCTCCGTGATCGGCGAGCAAAAGCGGTGGGCGGGCCGTCTGGCCGGCCTCGAGGAGGAGCTCCGCCTTCGCCGGCAGGCACTCGGCGACGAGGAGACCCACGCCGCGCTGCTCGACCGGCAGCTCCGCGACCTCGGGCACCTCCGCGACTTCGCGCTTCCCCTGATCGAGCGGCTCGCGGCGCTCCCCCAACGGGCGACCTGGGGTGGCTGGCTCCAGGAGCTCCGCGAGCTCGCCGCGGCGGCGCTCCGCGATCCCGAGCCGGTCCTGGCAACGCTCGCCGAGCTCGAGCCGATGGCGCCGGTCGGGCCGGTCGATCTCGACGAGGTACAGCTCGTCCTCGCGCCGCGCCTGCGCGACCTGACCGTGCCGCCGCCGCGGCGTCCCTACGGTGCCGTCTTCGTCGCCTCCACCGAGGCCGCGCGGGGGCTCGCCTTCGACGTCGTGTTCGTTCCCGGACTGGCCGAGAAGCTCTTCCCGCGGAAGATCGTCGAGGACCCGATCCTGCTCGACGCGCACCGCCGGGTGCTCGACATCCCGACACTCGCCATCCAGCCCGCGCGCGTCGCCGCGGAGCGCCTATCCCTCCGGCTCGCCGTCGGGGCGGCGTGTGAGCACGTCGCCCTCTCCTACCCCCGGCTCGACGTGGAGCAGGCGCGGCCCCGCGTGCCGTCCTTCTACGCACTCGAGGCACTCCGCGCGAGCGAAGGGACGCTCCCCGGTTTCGACGAGCTCGGCGTGCGCGCCGAGCCCGAGTCGGGAGGTCGCCTCGGTTGGCCCGCGCCCGAGCAGCCCGAGCAGGCGATCGACGAGGCCGAGTACGACCTCGCCTTGCTCGGCCCTCTGCTCCAGTCGGATCCCGCCACGACGGTCGGCACGGCGAGCTACCTCCTCACGGCCAACGTGCACCTCGGCCGGGCGCTCCGCGCCCGCGCGCGGCGCTGGCTCTCCCGCTGGACACCGAACGACGGGCTCGTCGACCCGGACGACCTCGCGCGCGCCGCGCTCGTCCGCCATCAGCTCGGTGCCCGCGCTTTTTCGCCGACTGCCCTCCAGAACTTCGCGGCCTGCCCCTACCGGTTCTTCCTCCAAGCGGTTCACCGCCTGGCACCGCGCGAGGAGGCGGTCGCGGTCGAGGTGCTCGACCCGCTCACCCGCGGCGCGCTCTTCCACGAAGTGCAGTTCGAGGTCCTCACGAGGCTTCGCGACGACGGCCTCCTGCCGGTCACGCCCGACCGCCTCGAGGCGGTCCTTGCGATCGTCGATCGGGCGCTCGACGCCGCCGCGACGCAGTACGCGGAGAAGCTCTTCCCGGCGATCCCGCGCGTCTGGGACGACGGTATCACCGCGGTGCGCGCCGATCTCCGCGAGTGGCTGCGGCGCGCGGCCGCGGCGGACGACGGCTGGATTCCGCACCGCTTCGAGCTCGGCTTCGGGCTCGCCGACCGCGATCGGCCACACGCGGATCCCGCGAGCGTCCCCGATCCGGTGCCGGTCGCGGGGCAGCTCCGGCTCCGGGGCTCGATCGACCTCGTCGAGCGTCACGTCCAGGGCGTGCTCCGCGCGACCGACCACAAGACCGGCAAGGCGCGCGCCAAGGCGGGGGTCGTCGTGGGCGGTGGCGAGGTACTCCAGCCCGTCCTCTACGCACTCGCGTGCGAGCAGATCCTGCGGGAGCCGGTCGCGGGCGGACGACTCTACTACTGCAGTGCCGACGGCGGCTACGAGGAGCGCGACGTCCCTCTCGACGACGAGAGCCGGGCGAGCGCCGAGACCGTCGCCCGGATCATCGGCGCCGCCCTCGCCGAGGGGTTCTTCCCCGCCGCCCCCGCGCGCGATGCCTGCCGGTGGTGCGACTACCGGCCGGTCTGCGGGCCGTACGAGGAGCGCCGGAGCGCGCGCAAGCCCGCCGCCCGTCTCGCCGAGCTGAACCGCCTGCGAGCGCTCCCATGACCTCCCCCCGGGCGCGGCCCCTCGCCGATCAGGCCGCGCGCGACCGCATCCGCGACGATCTCGACCGGACGCTCGTGGTCGAGGCCGCGTCGGGGACCGGCAAGACGAGCCAGCTCGTGCGCCGCATGGTGTCCGTGCTCGCCGCGGGCCGGGGCAGCCTCGACGGCATGGTCGCCGTCACCTTCACCGACTCGGCGGCGGGCGAGCTGAAGCTCCGCCTGCGGGCGGCGATCGAGGCCGCACGCCAGGACCCCGCGTCCGGCGATGCGGGGCGCGCCCGCTTGACCGACGCGCTCCCCCAGCTCGAGGAGGCGCGCATCGGGACGATTCATTCGTTCTGCGTCGACCTCCTCCGCGAGCGGCCGGTCGAGGCGGGCGTCGACCCACTCTTCGAGATCGCCGCCGACGACGTCGCGGGATCGCTCCTCGACCGGGCCTTCGACCGCTGGTTCGAGGCGACCCTCGCCCAACCGGGCGAGGCCGTCCGCCGTCTCCTCCGCCGGAGAGCCGGCGAGGAGGGACCCCGCGCCCTGCTCCGCGGTGCAGCGCGCGAGCTCGTCGAGCGACGGGATTTCCCCGCGCCCTGGCGGCGCGACCCCGCGTTCGACCGGGATGGCACGATCGACGCGCTCATGACCGAGCTGGCGGAGCTCGGGGCCGCCCACGCCTCCGGCAATCCCGAGGATCGCTTCACGCAGTCGCTCGCGGAGATCGCGCGCTTCGTCGAGGGCGTGCGCCGGCGGGAGGCGGTCCGCGGCCGCGACCAGGACGGCCTGGAGGCGGAGCTCGTCGCCCTCAGCCGCCAGCGACACTGGACCTGGGCAGGATTCCGGTCCGGACCGCCCGGCTTTCCCAAGGCCGAGCTGCGCGCCCGCCGCGCGGCGCTCCACGCTCGGCTCGGCGCCTTCATCACCGCCGCCGGCGCCGACCTGGCCCCGCGGCTGCGCGACGAGCTCTGGGCGGTGGTAGAAGCGTACGAGGGACTGAAGGAGCGAGCCGGCTGCCTCGACTTCCTGGACCTTCTGCTCCGTGCACGTGGCCTCGTGCGCGAGAACGACGCCGTGCGCGCCGACCTCCAGCGGCGCTTCACCCATGTCTTCGTCGACGAGTTCCAGGACACGGATCCGCTGCAGGCGGAGCTCCTCCTCCTGCTGAGTGCCGACGACGGCGCCGAACGCGACTGGGGGCGTGTCCGTCCCGTCCCGGGAAAGCTCTTCGTCGTCGGCGATCCGAAGCAGTCGATCTACCGCTTCCGGCGCGCCGACGTCGCACTCTACGAGACGGTGAAGCGGCAGCTCGTGGCGGCCGGCGCGGCGCTGGTCGAGCTCAGCGTGAGCTTCCGCGCCGTGCCGGAGATCCAGGAGGCGGTGAACGCCGCGTTCGCGCCCCGCATGCAAGGGGCGTCGCCGAGCGAGCCCCGGTATGTTTCCTTGAAGCCTCATCGCGAAGGGATCACGACCCAGCCCGCCGTCGTCGCCCTTCCCGCGCCGGAGCCGTTCGGTGACTACCGCACGATCGTCAAGTGGCGGATCGACGACTCGCTGCCCGGCGCGGTGGCCGCGTTCGTCGACTGGCTCATCACCGCGAGCGGCTGGACGGTGACCGAGCGGACGGAGCCGACGGAGATCGAGCGGCGGGTGCCGGTGCAGGCGCGCCATGTGTGCCTGCTCTTCCGCCGCTTCCGGTCCTTCCGGACCGACGTCACCTGGCCCTACGTCCGGGCGCTCGAAGCGCGGCACCTCCGCCACCTGCTCGTCGGCGGCAGCTCGTTCCACCTCCGCGAGGAGGTCGAGACGATCCGGAACGCGCTCGCGGCGATCGAGCGGCCGGAGGACGAGCTCGCGGTGTTCGCGACGCTCCGCGGCCCGCTCTTCGCGTTCGGCGATGCGGCGCTGCTCGCCTTCCGGGAGCGCTGCGCGACCCTCCACCCCTTCCGCCGGACACCCGACGACCTCCCGGCTTCGCTCCGCGAGGTCGCCGACGCGCTCGGGGTGCTGCGCGAGCTGCACCGCGGCCGGAACCGGCGGCCGTTTGCCGATACGATCGGCGGGCTCCTCGCTGCCACGCGCGCCCACGCGGCCCTCGCGATCTGGCCGACGGGCGAGCAGGCGCTCGCCAACGTGACCCGGCTGGTCGACGTCGCGCGGCGCGCCGAGCGGCACGGGGTGCGCTCGTTCCGCGCCTTCGTCGAGTACCTCGCCGAGCAGGCGGCCCACGGCGAAGCGAGCGATGCCCCCGTCGTCGAGGAGGGGACGGAGGGCGTCCGCATCATGACGGTCCACCGCGCCAAGGGACTCGAGTTCCCGGTGGTCGTGCTCTGTGATCTCACGGCCAACGCGACGGCAGCGGAGCCATCGCGCTGGGTGGACGCCGAGCGGGAGCTCTGTGCCCTGAAGCTCGCCGGCTGCCTGCCGCCCGAGCTGGTCGCGCACGCGGCCGAGGAGATGGCGCGCGAGCGCGAGGAGGCGGCGCGCGTCCTCTACGTCGCCGCCACGCGGGCCCGCGACCTCCTCGTCGTGACGGCGGT
>VBLA01000551.1 GCA_005879245.1 Deltaproteobacteria bacterium | reverse complement strand
TGCCCAGGTCGATGATGGCGGTCCGCGTGCTCGGGGCCGTCTGCCTGCTCGCGGTCGCTGCGCTCGCGCGCGCGCTGCCGATCCAGCTCACGGACACGAACTCGACGCGGTACAACGTCAACACGCAGGTCAGCCCGCTGATCACGGCCTCGGACGCCTCGGGGGCACTCACCAACGCGACCTACACCAAGGCCGAAACGGTAACCAATTACTTCGTCGTCTTTACCCTGTTCGGGGGCACCAGCACCTTTACCACGCAGTTCAAGGTCGACGTCCCGCTCACCCCCGCCTTTGTCGGCTTCAACGGGCTCCTCATCAGCAGCCTGAACGGCCAGAATCTGCCGTCCCCCCTCGTCTTCAACACGGGCGAGGCGCTCGCCGGCGAGGACTGCCCGGATGGGAACGGCACGAACCAGGAGCTCGTCTTCCCGACCCAGACCTTCGGCGCGCAGAACCTCACGCTCACGCGTAAGGTGTTCGTGCCGCACAACCAGGCCTGGGCGCGCTGGCAGAACATCGTGACGAACACCGGCTCGACCCAGGCTCAGGTGGGGATCTCGCTCAAGGGACTCCTCGCCACGGTTTCCTCGTGCCCTGTTGGACCCTGCAATACGCAGGTGATCGCCACGTCGACCGGGGATACGGCCCTCGGTGCCCAGGACCTCTGGTTCACCACCGCACAGAGCGTGCCGCAGGGCAGGACCTCGTTCGAGCCCCGGCTCGGATTCGTCGTGCAGAACACGGGCGCAGCCACCCCGGCCTCGTCCGTTGGCATCAACAGTGTCGGGCAGGCGGTCTTCACCTTCACACCGACGATCCCGGCGGGGGGCACGGTCATCGTCATGACCTTCGTCACCGTCCAGGGCAAGAGCAGCCAGACCAAGAGCACGTGCGAGGACATCGTGGCAAATCCGCTCCCCTCCGACGCGATCAAATGCATGAGCGAGGTGGAACTCGCCGAGGTCGTGAACTTCCCCAAGATCACGCCGCCCACCTTGAAGAACGCCACCGTCAAGCTCAAGTTCAATAAGACGGGCCAGGACACGGTCCAGTGGAAGGGCAAGGTCACGATCGGGGCCGGGATCTCGCTGCAGGGCCTGCCTATCACTGTCGACTTCGGCGGGGTGACGCAGAGCTTCCTGCTCAGCAAGAGCGGCTCGGCGAACGACGGCGGCGGCAACAAGTTCGACCTGCAGGCGCAGCTCAGCAACGGCGTGACCAAGGCTGGCAACGTCAAGTTCTCGTTCAACCTGAAGGGCGACCTGCAGGGCGCGCTCGCGCAATACGGACTCACCAACGCGACGGTGTCGAACGTGCCAGTCTCCATACCGCTGACCTTTGCGGTGGGCTCGGCCGGGGCCGGGTACGGGGTGGACCAGGCCTTCACCTACAACGCCACGCAGGGGAAGTCCGGAACGGCGAAAGCGCCTCCGTCCTCCTGAGCGTGCCGCCGGGACGTCGAATCGACACTCGGTCAGCGCGAACGGAGACGTCCCGGCGAGCCTCGAGGATGGGCCGGCGGCTCCGCACGGCCTTCGTGCTGGCCCTGGCGGCGGGGTGGGGCTGCGGTCGGCCGGAGCGCCCGAACGTGCTCGTCATCACGGTCGACACGCTACGTGCCGACCGGGTCGGCTGCTACGGCTTCGAGCTCGCCCATACCCCGGCGATCGACGGGCTGGCGCGCGAGGGCGTCCGCTGCACGAATGCCGCGTCGGTCCCGAGGCGGTCACGCTCGCCGAGCGACTGTCGACGGCAGGCTACCGGACGGCGGCGTTCGTGTCGGCGGCGGTGCTCGCCCGGCGCTATGGCCTGGACCAGGGCTTCGAGGTTTATGACGACGATCTCTGGGCGGAGGACGAGCCGGCGCTCTTCGTGTTCAGGGATCGCCCGGCGCCGCGGACCGCGGATCGCGCGGTCGCGTGGCTCGAGGAATGGGCGAAGGGGAAGGCGTCGCAACCGTTCTTCCTGTGGGTGCACTTCTTCGACCCGCACCAGCCCTACCAGGTCCGGTCGCTCGAGCTCACCGCCCTGACCCCGACACCGTACGACGCGGAGATCGCCCAGGCCGATCGCGGCGTGGGGCGGATCATCGACTGGCTGCGGCAGCGTCGGCTGCTCGACGACACGCTCGTCGTCCTCACCGCCGACCACGGCGAGAGCCTCGGGGAGCACGGTGAGCCGACGCACGGGATTTTCATC
>VBLA01000077.1 GCA_005879245.1 Deltaproteobacteria bacterium | reverse complement strand
CACGGTGCCACCTCTGGACGGCTGTACGCGCCGGCGGTAAGGAGGGCCGCATGGCGGTCCCCGAGTCCGAGGTGCGCTCCGCGGTCGAGGCGCTGCCGGTGCTGTGGCGCCGGGTGATGATCGATCCGCACGGGTTCTTCAGCGACATGCCCGAGACCGGCGGGCTCGGGCAACCCGGCATCTTCCTCGTTGCCTGCGCCGCGATCAACGGACTCGGTCATCTAATCGTCGGGTGCGGTGTACGAGGGATGCTCGGGGCCTTCGTCTGGCAGCTCGTCGCCGCCGTCGTCGTGGCAGCCGTCTTCGTGCTCGTGGCCCAGAACCTCTTCGAGGGCCGTGCCGGGTTCGAGGCCACCTTCCGGGTCGTCGCCTACGCGGCCGCACCCTCGGTGGCGTTCTGGGTCCCCCTGCTCGGCGTCGTCGCCTTGCTCTACTCGGCCTACCTCGCTCTCCGGGGCCTGGAGCGGGTCCATGGCCTCGACCCGACCCGCGCCCTCCTCACCCTCGGAGTCGGCGTGGCGGTCCTCTGGCTCCTCAGAAACGCCTTCACCGGCCCACCCGTCTGAGGCTCGGGCGAGCTCTCCTACGACCCGCCGCCTTCCTCGTCGCCATCGCCCGGCACCAGCCGGCGGTAGGTCCGGTCCTCCTCGAAGCGCTTCATGGTCTTTGCCTCCTTCTCCCGCTCCGCCTGACAGCTGATGCAGAGGCGGGTGAAGGGCAGGGCCTCGAGACGACCCTCGGCGATGTCGGCCTCACAGCTCTCGCAGACGCCGTACGTCCCGTCCTCGACGCGGGCGAGCGCGTCGTCGATCGCCTGTACCTTCTCGCGGTCGCGGTCGCTGAGGATGAAGTTGATCTCGCGATCGCGCGCATCGCTCGCCAGGTCGTACGTGTCCATTCCCTCGTCTTTGGTCTGTTCGCGCCCCTCGTGGAGCTCGGCCTGCACGCTACGCAGGAGCTGCGTACGCATTTCCTGCAGCGTCTCGCGAGCCTTCTTCAGAAATGACTTGCGCATGGCGATCGCGCCTCCGAGGGCGGGCGAATCTAAAGCCCAGAGGGAGACGTGTCAACGGCAGCGGGCACAATTTCACCCTCAAGGTCGTAAATGGCCGCCCCGGTAAGCCGCGCCTCGACGAGGTCACCGGGCGTTGCGGGCCCCCGGAGCCGCACCATCCCGTCGATCTCGGGCGCCTGGCTCGCGGTCCGCCCGACCAGTCCTCCACGTTCGTCGACGCCCTCGACGAGGACCTCGGTGAGCCGACCGACCCACGCGGCGGCGCGACGGGCGGCGACGCACGCCTGCACCTCCATCACGCGGGCCCGGCGTTCCGCCTTCAGGCGCTCCGGCACCTGGTCGGCGAGACCCGCCGCTGAGGTGCCCTCCTCGCGCGAGTAGCGGAAGACCCCCACGTGGTCGAGCTCGGCCTCCTCGAGGAATCCGCACAGCTCGGCCACGTCCTCTTCCCGCTCGCCCGGGAAGCCCACGATGAAGGAGGAGCGCAGCGCGATGCCGGGGACGGCGGCGCGAATGCGCTCGATCAGGCGTCGGATCACCGCGCCATTCCGCTCCCGTCGCATCGCGCGCAGCATGCGATCGGAGATGTGCTGGAGCGGCATGTCGAGGTAGTGGCACACGGCCGCCTCGGTCGCCATCACCTCGAGTAGCTCCTCGGTCACCGACGCGGGATAGGCGTAGAGCAGCCTGAGCCAGCGAGCCTGCGGCACGCGCGCGGCGAGCGCCCGAAGCAGCACGGCCAGCGAGGAGCCATCGCGCCGGTCGCGGCCGTAGGCAGTCAGGTCCTGGGCGATCAGGTTGAGCTCGACGACGCCCTCACCCGCCAGCCTCGCCGCCTCTTCGATCAGGTCGGTCAGCGGCCGGCTCTCGTGCCGGCCACGGATCCGCGGGATGATGCAGAAGCTACAGCGGTGGTCGCACCCCTCCGAGACTTTGAGGTAAGCGGTCCACCAGGCTCCCGTCCTGACACGCGTCGCCAACTCTCGCGCCGGCAGGACGTGGTGGGCGCCACGATAAACGACCGGCCCCTCGGCGAGCGGCGCCTCGACGGCATCCGCGATGCGGAGGAGGTCGCCCGTACCGATGAAGACGTCGACCTCGGGGAGGGCCGTACGGAGCTGGTCGGCGTAGCGCTGGGCGAGGCAACCCGCGACCACGAGCCGCCGACCCGTCCGACCGGCCTTCACCCGAGCCATGTCGAGGATCGCCTCGATCGACTCCTCCTTGGCGGGGGTGATGAAGCTACAGGTGTTGACGACCAGCACGTCGGCCAGCGCGGGGTCGAGCACGATCTCGTGGCCGCGACGGGCGAGCACACCGAGCATCACCTCGCTGTCGACCTGGTTCTTCGGACAGCCGAGGGTCAGGAAATGGACTCGTCTAGTCACGGAAGTTGGTGAACTGGAGGGCGATGCCCAGGTCCTGCTCACGGAGAAGCCGGATCACGGCCTGGAGATCGTCCCTCTTCTTGCCGGTGACCCGCACCTGATCGGCCTGGATGGCGACCTGGACCTTCAGCTTCGTCTCCTTCACCAGCTTCACGATCTCGCGAGCTTTCTCCACCGGGATCCCCTGCTGCAGCACGATCTGTTGCTTCGCGGTGCCGGCCGGTCCCGGCTCGATCGGCCCCGCCTGCAGGGCCCGGAGCGGCACCTGGCGGCGCGCGAGCTTCTCCTGCAGCAGCTCGTTCAGCGCTCGCAACTTGAACTCGTCCGCGGAGCGGAGATGGAGGGTGTGGTCCTCGCGGCGGACCTCCGTCGGAGTGTTCCTGAAGTCGAAGCGCTGGCCCACCTCGCGCAGGGTCTGCTGGATCGCAAGCGGGACGTTGCGGCGCTCGTTCGCGAGCAGGAGGCGCGTCGTCGTCCCCAGCGGATCGGTGATGCGTGCCTCCTCCAGTGTGGCGTCGGTCTTGCGGACCACGAGCACGAGGCTGCCGAGCCCCTTGTCGCGATGGGGAACGAGGCGGAGCACCCAGCGCTCGGGCCGGTCCTCCTCCAGACTCGCCGCGAAGTCGCGCTCGAGCCGTCCGAGGCCGGCGAGGAAGGTGACCGGCGTGTTGGCGCGGAACGCCTCGGTGAGGGGCGCCTTGATCACCTGGTGGTCGTCGGGCTGGTAGATCCAGAGCGTCTCGCCATCGCCGACCACGAGCTGCGGATCGGGCGGCTTGTAGTCCCAGCGCATGCGGTTGGGTTTTTCGAAGGCGAGCGTACCGGCCGATTCGATCCCGCCCGCCAGTGCCGGCGATTCGACGACCTGGCGGAAATCGGCCGTCATCGTGCGCGTCGCCTCGTAGCGCGCCTGGAGCCGGTGGAGCGCCTCAGCGAGCGGTTCCGCGCCGGCCACCGGCAGGACACGGACGGCGAGCACGATCGCGATGGCGAGCGTCGTCGGGCGCATGTCGTCTTCAAACACGCCGACGAGGCGAACGCTACTCCTCGATCCGCCGCGCGATCACCTCGCGCGGGCGGGCCCCGGTCGCGGCGGCTACGACGCCCTCCCGCTCCATCCGCTCGATCATCCGCGCGGCCCGGTTGTAGCCGACGCGCAGCCGCCGCTGGAGCCAGGAGATCGAAGCCTGGCGGTTCTCGGTGACCATGCGGACCGCCAGGTCGTACATCTCATCGGACATGTCCTCCGCCTCGTCCCCATCGCCCGCCTCGTCGTCCGCGCTCTCGAGGAGCTCCATCTGGTAGCTCGGCGTCTCCTGGCCCTTGATGAACTCGACCACGCGGTGGACATCGCCGTCCGACACGAAGGACCCATGGAGCCGCTGGACTCGCGCCGTGCCGGGCGGCAGGAAGAGCATGTCCCCCTCGCCCAGCAGGCGTTCGGCGCCGATGGCATCGAGGATGGTGCGCGAATCGACGCGCGACGTCACCTGGAACGAGATGCGAGCCGGGAAGTTGGCCTTGATGAGCCCGGTGATCACGTCGACCGAGGGGCGCTGGGTGGCGAGGATGAGATGGATGCCGGCGGCCCGCGCCTTCTGCGCCAGGCGGGTGATCGCCTCCTCGATCTCGCGCCCGACCGTCAGCATGAGGTCGGCGAGCTCGTCGATGATGATCACGATGCGCGGGAGATGGCGATGGACGAGCACATCGCCCCCCTCGGGCGGATCGTCCCCGGTCTCCGCCTCCCCGGCACCCGACTCGCGGAGAAGGCGGTTGTAGCTGTCGATGTTGCGCACGCCCTTGTCGTGCAGGAGCCGGTAGCGCATGTCCATTTCGCGGATCGTGTTGTAGAGGGCCGCCGCTGCCTTCTTCGGCTCCGTCACCACCGGCACGAGCAGGTGCGGGATGTTCTCGTAGGTGGAGAGCTCGAGCATCTTCGGGTCGATCATGATGAAGCGGACGTCCCGGGGCGAGGACTTGAAGAGGACGCTCATCAGCATGGCGTTCATCGACACCGATTTGCCGGTGCCGGTGGCACCGGCAACGAGGAGATGCGGCATGCGGGCCAGGTCGGCGACCACCACGTTGCCGGTCGTGTCCTTGCCGAGCGCCATCGTCAGCTTGGATTCGGCGCGCTGATAGTCCTCGCTCGCCAGCAGCTCCCGAATGAAGACCTTGTCCCGCCGTGGATTGGAGACCTCGATCCCGACCACGGGCTTGCCCGGAATGGGCGCCAGCACGCGCACGGAGAGCGCCCGGAGCGCCATCGAGAGATCGTCGGCCAGCGTGACGATGCGGTTCACCTTCACGCCCGGGGCAGGCTCGAACTCGAAGGTCGTGATCACCGGTCCCGGTCGCACCGCGACCACCTTGCCGATCACGCCGAAGTCCGCGAGCTTCGTCTCGAGGATGCGCGAGCTGGCGATGAGGGCGCTCTCCTCGATCGGTGGCGTGCTGCGGACCGCCGGGTCGAGGAGTGCGAGCGCCGGCAGCCGGTAGGTCTCTTCGCCGAACAGCTCCTGCTGCCGCTCGACCCGCCTCGTCCGCTTCGCCGGGCCACTAGACCCCGGGGGCTCCGGGGCTTCGCGGATGATCGGCGGCGGGTCGCTGGCGCCCTCGCTCGGCTCGACGGCATCGTCGAGGAGGACGGGAGTGACCGCCCGCGCAGGGCGGGCGAGAGGCGCGCGGGCCGGTGCTCGCCCGAACAGCCGCGCGCCGGCAACGCGGAGGTGCACCGCGGCGCGCCCCGCCGCCGCGCCGAGCAAGCGGGCGACACCGTTCGCCACGGCGACGGCGGACACCCCGGTGGCGAGCACGAGCGCGACGACGAGCACGACGGTCAGGGCGAGGGTGGCCCCCGGTCCGCCGAGCAGATCGCGCGTCGCAACGCCGAGGAAGCCACCCAGCCACCCGCCACCGCGCACCACCGCCCGCCCGCCGGTCACGAGCCCTCCCAGCGCGGCGAGGCTCGCGACGAGGAGACCCGCGCCCGCGAGCCGTGTCCCGGCGAAGCCGACCGCGTCATGGCGGAAGAGTACGACGGTCAGGTAGCCGAGATAGAGCGGAAGGAGATACGCCGCGAGGCCGAGGGCGTGGAGCCCCGCATCGGCCAGCGCGTTGCCGACCGGGCCGCCCAGGTTGGCTCGGGGCGCGCCAGGCACGTAGGACAGAAAGCTGAGGGCCAGGAACACCGCGAGCGCTGCCGCCGAGATGGCTTCCGCCTCGCGGATGACACTCCCGCCTGCCTTTGCGGCCGTGCGCCGGGCCGCCATCAGCTGGCCCCGCGGCGCGCGCTCGCCGGCACGGCGAGAGTCTCGGCCACCGCCCGAATCACCACCCCACGCCCTCCGCCGCTCCGGTCTACTACATCTCCACCACGAAAGGGAGGATCACGGGACGCCGCTCGAAACGCTTGAAATAGCGACGCAATGCCCGCCGGACCTCCTCCTTGACCTCGGCCGGATCGGTTCGCGACTCGGGGTTGATGGCGGCGAGTGCTTCCAGGACGGCATCGCGGGCGGGCTCCAGCACCTCGGGGCTCGCCTCTTCCGCCACCACCCCGCGGGAGACCAGGTCCGGCCCGGCCACGATGTCGCCTGACTGCTGATGAATTGCCAGTACGGCGAGGACGAGTCCGTCCTCGGAGAGATGGCGGCGGTCGCGCAGGACCTCGTCCTCGACGTCGCCGACGCCCTTGCCGTCGACGAACACGCGTCCGGCGGTGACGCGCTCGCCGCGCCGCGCGGTGTCGCCGTCCAGCTCGAGCACGTCGCCGTCTTCGAGGAGGTGGCAGCGCTCGGCGGGAATGCCCACCTCCCGGGCCAGCGCGATGTGGCGGACGAGATGCCGGTACTCGCCGTGGACGGGGACGAAGTGCCGCGGGCGAACGAGGTTCAGGACGAGCTTCAGCTCTTCCTGTGAGGCGTGGCCCGAGACGTGCACCCGCTCATCCGCCGACCCGAAGCGCTCGTAGTGCACGATGGCGCCGCGTCGGCAGAGATGGTTCACCAGCAGGCCGATCGCGCGCTCGTTCCCCGGGATGACGCGCGAGGAGAGCACGACCACGTCGCCCGGGTCGAGCGAGACCTGCTTGTGGGCATTCATGGCGATGCGTACCAGGGCGGAAGTCGCCTCGGCCTGACTCCCTGCCGTCAGTAGCACGACCTGCTCGCGCGGCAGGGCGCGTGCCTGCGCGAGGTCGACGAGCGTGCCTTCGGGGACGTGCAGCAGTCCGAGATCGCGCGCGACCGCGACGTGGGCGATGAGGCTCCGCCCCACGAGGGCGACGCGGCGATCGAAGCGGACCGCGCAATCGATCACCTGCTGCAGGCGGTGGATGTGGGAGGAGAAGGTCGTCACCAGCACCCGGCCCGTCGCCTGCCGGAAGATGGTGGCGAACCGGCTGCCGACGCTCTGCTCCGACGGGGTGACGCCCGGCCGCTCGGCATTGGTCGAGTCGGAGAAGAGGAGCGCCACACCCTCCCCCCCCAGCTCGGCGAGCCGGCGGAGATCGGGCAGTCGCCCGTCGAGTGGCGTCTGGTCGAGCTTGAAGTCTCCGGTGTGGATCAGCGTCCCGACCGGTGTTCGTATCGCCAGCCCGACGGAGTCCGGAATCGAGTGGGTCACGGCGAACGGCTCGACCGTGAAGGGACCCACCCGCGGCGCGTCGCTGCCGTAGGGGACGAGACTCGCCGTGATGCCGTGCTCGCGCAGCCGATCACGGACGAAGCCGAGCGTGAGGGGCGTTCCGAAGACGGGGACCGACCGGCCGGGGAGCACGTAGGGCAGCGCGCCGATGTGATCCTCGTGACCATGTGTCAGGAAGATGGCGCGGAAGCGATCACCGAGCGCACGGAGGTAGCTCACGTCGGGGATGGCGACGTCGATGCCGTACATCTGCTCGTCGGGGAACATGACGCCGCAATCGACCGCGATCGCCGTGTCGCCGTACTCGAGCACGAGCAGGTTCAGGCCGATCTCCCCCAGCCCGCCGAGCGGGATCACCCGGAGCACCGTGTCCGCGCCGTCCCCCACGATCATCCCGCCTCCGCCGCCGTGGGTCGCTCGGCGCCCGCCTTCGCGCCGAGGTGCTCGCGCATGAAGCGCTCGACCCGCCGCATGAGCTCCTCGCGCTCGAGCCCGCGCACGGCAATCGGCGCTCCCACGATCACCTCGATCTCTCCCCCGGCGATCTGCCAGGAGCCGGGGGGAAGGATTTCGCGGCTGCCGCGGATGACGAGCGGCACGATCGGGAACTCGGTCTCGAGCGCGAGCATGAAGCCGCCCTTCTTGAAAGGCAGGAGGTCCTGACCCGGCGCGGAGCGCGTGCCTTCGGGGAAGATCACCACCGAGATGCCCTCGAGCATCTGGTTCTCGGCAGCGCGCAGGCTCGCGATCGATTGCTGGCGATCGCTGCGATCGATGATGATGTGACCCGTATGGCGGAGCGCCCATCCGAACAACGGGATCCGCGTGAGCTCCTTCTTCGCCACCCAGCGGAGCTGGAACTCTTCGAGCGCGTCGACCACCGCGAGGATGTCGGTCTGACTGCGGTGATTGGACATGAAGATGTAGGGCGAAAGCGGATCGAGCGGCGCGAGCCGGCGGACGCGTAGGCGGACCCCGAAGAGCGTGAGGTTGAGCCACGCCCACTGCCGGCACAGGTGATAGGCAGCCCGCTGGTCGAAGGCGGCGGTGGCAACCGAAAGCACCGCCACCACAGCCGTGTCGAGCGCTATGCTGGCCAGCTTCAGGATCGAGGAAACAATCAACGCTGGCTTCCCTGCCTCACCGCCGCGCCCCACTCCGCGAATGTATTCGCGTGTCGTCGCGACAATACCGGGGCCGGCGGGCCGAAGTCAACGCGATGCACCGCGAGACGACAATCGACGGTGACGCGTTGACTTTCCTCGAAGCGGGCGCCTATCGTCGGCCGCGGAGGGCGCGGCCATGTCGGTGAACAGGGTGATGCTGATCGGCAATCTCGGGAAGGATCCGGAAGTACGCTTCACGCCGAGCGGACGCGCCGTCGCGCGCTTTCCACTCGCGACGAGCGAGGTGTGGAACGACGCCGAGGGCCAGCGTCAGGAACGTACCGAGTGGCACAACATCGTGGTGTGGGGGAAGCAGGCCGAGACCTGTGGGCAGTACCTCGCCAAGGGACGGCAGGTATACATCGAGGGCTCGATCCGCACCCGGCAGTACGACGACAAGGAAGGGAACCGGCGCTACATCACCGAGATCATCGCGCAGCGGGTCCAGTTCCTCGGCGGACGGGGTACGGAGGGGGGTCGGAGCGCAAGCGGGGAAGAAGCGCCGCCCGCGGCGCCACCCGCTGGCGAGGACGACGACATCCCGTTCTGAACGCGCGGGGTCACCATCGGCCCTCTTCGGCCATGCTCGCGTATCGGGCGCGGCCGATCACGACATGATCGAGCACGCGGATACCGACCAGGTCGCCCACCTGTCGGAGCCGCTCGGTGATCGCGCGATCCTCGGCCGACGGCGTCGGATCGCCGCTTGGATGGTTGTGAACTAGGATCAGCGCCGCCGCCGCGTCCCGGATCGCGGGCGCGAAGACTTCCCGCGGGTGCACCAGGGCGGCCGTGAGCGAGCCCTCCGACACCCGCACCTCGCTCTGCACACGGTTCTTGCCGTCGAGGAGAAGCACGTAGAAGACCTCGCGGTCGAGCTGCGGCAGCCGCCCGCGGAAGTGCGCGTGGACGGCCGCCGCGTCCTTGACCGGACCGCCGGCGCGGAGCGGCGTCGCGGCCGCCCGGCGGCCCACCTCGAGCGCCGCGGCGAGCGTGGCGGCCCGCCTTCCCGAGCGTTCCCCCAGCGCTGCCCACGTCCGGCGGTCGAGACGATCGAGCCGCTCGACCCCGCCCGTCGCGTCGAGCAGTCGCTCGGCGAGCGCGCGACCGGCATCCGTCCTCGCTCCGCCGCCCAGCACGAGCGCGACCAGCTCGACGTCCGAGCAGGTGCGAGCGCCCGCGGCGAGCACGCGTCCCGACGCGCCGAGCGGACGCGGACGGGCGCTTCGCTTGAGATCGGTCTCCACCCGAGAAGCGCGGATAGCAAGCGCGCTCGGGTCGGGCGATACCGCGGGGTGGCACACGCCGCGCCATCACGCGCGGAGCAGAAGTACCTTCAGATACACACCCTCGGGATGCGCGAGCGCGACCGGATGATCAACCGGTTGCCCGGCCTCGGCGACGACGCGCGCGGTTCGACCCGCGTCGGCCGCGGCCGCGGCGACGACCTCGCGGAACGCCGCCCACGAGACGTGTTGCGAGCAGCACGAGGTGAGGAGCCAGCCATCGGGTGCCAAGCGCCGGAACGCCTGGAGGTTCACGTCCTTGTAGCCGCGGAGTCCGGGCGCGACGTCACGCCGCCGACGCACGAAGGGCGGGGGGTCGACCAGCACCAGGTCGTAGCGCTCGCGCGTGCTGCGCAGAAACTCGAAGACGTCGGCCGTGACGAAGCGGCCCGCGGCCGGAGCGAGTCCATTGGCCACCCACGCCGCCTCGGCGAGAGCGAGCGCGGGCCGAGAGGTGTCGACGGAGACGACCTCCGCCGCGCCGGCACGGGCGGCGGCGATGGCGAAGGCGCCCGTGTAGGCAAATGCATTGAGAACCCGTCGTCCCGGGGCGAGCTCCCGCACTCGCGCCCGACTCTCCCGCTGATCGAGGAAGAAGCCCGTCTTCTGCCCATGCACCACGTCGACCAGGAAGCGGTCGCCCGCCTCCTCGATCGTCAGGTAGGGGGGCGGGACCTCGCCGGCCAGCACGCCGCGCGCGCTCGGCAGCCCTTCCTCGATGCGAACCGAGCCCTCGCTTCGCTCGAAGACGCTCAGGAACTGACAGACGAGAAAGTCGTCATAGCGGTCGACGACGACACCGGGCAGCTGGTCGCCCTCGCCGTTCACGACGCGGAAGGCGGCGAGTGTGGGCGGCAGCGTCGCGCGGCGGAGCGCGAGCGCCCGATCGACGCGCCGGCCGACGAGCGCGGCGTCGATCGCTTCGTCCTCCAAGGTGAGAACGCGCACCGCGATGGTGGTCCGGGGGTTGCAGTATCCGGCGGCGAGGTACCCGCCGCTCGCCGCCTGCACGCGGACGGGCTCGCCCGGCTCCGCGCCGTCGAGGCCGGCGGCGACCGCACCCGAGAAGATCCAAGGATGCCCGGCACGCACACGGGCCTCGCGCCCGGGCTTGAGCACGACCGTGCGCACGGCCTTCGGCGCGCTAGGGGCGCTCGCCCGCTCTCACGAACGTGCCGCTCCGTCCGCCACTCTTCCGCACCAGCCGGATGGCCCCGAGCGTCATCTCGCGGTCGACCGCCTTGCACATGTCGTAGAGGGTGAGGCCGGCGACGACGACGGCCGTGAGCGCTTCCATCTCCGCCCCCGTACGTGCCTCGAGCCGCACCCGGCTCTCGATGCGTACACGGCCGGCGGGGTCGGGCGTGAGCTCGACCTCGACATGCGTGAGCGGGAGGGGATGACAGAGCGGAACTAGGTCGGGCGTCCGCTTCGCCGCCATGATCCCCGCGAGGCGCGCGACCCCGAGCACGTCCCCCTTGGGCAGCGCACCGGCCGAGATCCGCGCCACCGTCTCGGGCCGCATCGTGATCTCACCGCGAGCCACGGCCTCCCGGAGGGTGACGGGCTTCGAGGAGACGTCGACCATGCGGGCCCGTCCGCGCCTGTCGATGTGCGTGAGCCGCCGCGCTTGTGCCATAGCTCTCGGCGAGAGCATACCAAGCGCGTCGGCCTCGACGCTACACGGCTCCCAGCGGGCGAGCGGTCGGGGCCGTCAGGAGGCCGATGCGGGGCGGCGCTGGGAAAGCGCGCGGTCCGCCTCGTCGATCCGGCGGCGCAGAGCCTGGGCGTCGTGCTGATGCGGGTCCGCTTCCAGGCTCTGCCGCCAGTGCTGGCGCGCCTCCTGGAGCTGGCCGCGGCGCTCGAGCAGGTTCCCGAGGTAGCGATGCGCGTCCGCCATGACTCGACGGTCCTCGAGCGCCAGGCGGAAATGCCCTTCGGCCCCGGCGATGTCCCGGCGCGACTCGAGTGCCAGTCCGAGGTTGTTGTGCGCACGGCCGTAGGACGGGTCGATCCCGACCGCCACCTCGTAGGCCGAGATCGCATCATCCATCTGTCCCGCATGCTGCAGCGCGACGCCGAGGTCGTTCTGCAGATCCGCATTCGGGGGCGAAAGGGCGAGCGCCTGCCGGTAGCTCGCGGCGGCATCGGCATAGTGCCGGCTATCGAGCTGTGCCCGGCCGAGCCGCCGCACGATATCTGCGTCATTGGGAGCGATGGTGAGCGCACGCCGGTACGCGCCGATGGCCGAGTCGTACTCGTGCTTCTCGACGAACTTGTCTCCCGCCCGCCGGTGGAGGTAGCCGGGATTCGAGAGGGTGACGGCGGCGATCGCCACGCCCGCGACCGCCACGAGGCCGCCCGCCGTACCCAGGAGCGGACGCCAGGGCACGACCTCCAGCGGCATGATCTCCTCCCGCGCCGCCGCCAGGGCGTAGCTGGCAAAAGCGGCGAGCAGGAGCGTCTCGCCGAGCATCTCCGCCGACTCCTCGAGGCCGACCTCGAGGCGGTAGAGGCCCCGGGGAATGAAGAACGGCTTCGCCGCACCCTCGAGGACGAAGCTCGCGGCCCACAGGGCGAGACCGGTCAGGGCGGCAGCGAGGAGCGGCCGGCGGGCCCCGAGGCGCGTGTAGCCCATCGCGCTGATCATGATGAAGGCCCCGAGGATTCCCGGTGCGAAGACCATCTCCCACGGCATCACGGCCTGGATGAGCGAGTCCGCGGGCAGTACGTGGCGAACCACGTCGGTGAGAACACCCTCGTGGATTGCCAGCATCTCGTCCGCAGCGAGGTAGAAGAACCCCAGGCCGATGAGCGGCCACGCCCAGACGAGGGGGGCACGTCTCGCCGGTCCTCCCCGTTCCGCCTCGACCACGAGCAGTGCCTGGGCGACCAGGAGCCCGATCAGGTAGGGCAGGAGAACGCGGCGACCCTCACCAGGGTCTGCCGCGGGACGACTCCCCGGTACAGTAGGCAGTCGCGGAGGCTCGGTCGGGTCCAGTGCGTCGCGCTCGGCAGCCATCTACCACTCACGATACCAACTTGGCCCCCACTGACAACCCGAATGGCCATCCGCGGGAAGTGGCCGGCGAACCATCCGTCCGACATCCGCCGCCAGCTCCCCTCGTTCGTGAACTCCTGCTCTCCGATTGTGAGCGTCGTCCGCCCTCGCTCCCGACCGCCCTCC
>VBLA01000076.1 GCA_005879245.1 Deltaproteobacteria bacterium | reverse complement strand
CGAGCGGTCGATTCGCTCGGGGGCCGCCTGGACGCGACGGCGGGTATCGAAGCCACGGTGGTCACCGCGGAGTTCCTCGCCAAGGACTTCTCCGCGGGCCTCGACCTGCTCCGTCAGGTCCTGCTCGATCCCACCTTTGCCCGCGACGAGGTGCGCCGGGCGCGCGAGGAGCAGGCGGCGGAGATCGTCGCCGCGCTCGACGACCCGGGCGCCGTCGCCGAGAAGTGCTTTGCGGCCTTCCTCTACGGCGCCCATCCCTACGGGCGGCCCATCGAAGGCTTCCGGTCCACCGTACCCGGCCTCAGCCGCGGTGACGTCCGGGATTTCTACGAGCGATGGTACCGTCCAAACGACACCATCCTCGTCCTGGTAGGCGACGTGGAGACGGCGGATGCGATCATCCGGCTGCGCGAAGCCTTCGGCGCCTGGCGTCCGCGCCCGGATGCGGTCGCTACGCGGGCCGGCGCGCCCGAGCCGGTCTCGGCTCGCCGGCACCTATTGGTGGACAAGCCGGACGCCAGCCAGACGCAGATCCGCTTCGGCAACATCTCGATCGCCCGTAGCCACCCGGACTACCTCGCGGCGACGGTGGCGAACACGATCCTCGGCGGCGGCTTCACCTCCCAGCTGATCGAGGAGCTGCGGGTGAAGCGGAGCCTCACCTATTCGGCCTGGAGCGGCTTCGCGGCGCGCCTCCAGGGTGGCGACTTCCGCGTCGGGACCTTCACCAAGAGCCCCACGACGGTGGAGACCCTTGCGCTCGCGCTCGAGGTCGAGGGGAACTTCCGGACCCAGCCGACGCCGCCGGCCGCGCTCGACAAGGCGAGGACGTTCCTCCGCGGCCAGTTCCCCCTGCGGCTCGAGAGCCCCGATGCGCTCGCGGCGCGCCTCGCCGAGGGCGAGTTCTACGGGCTCCCCGAGGACGACCTCGCCACCTACCGGAGCCGCGTCGCGCAGGTGACCGCCGCCGACGTCGAGCGGGTCGCGCGCGATCACATGCCCGATCCCGATCGGGTGGCGATCGTGGTGGTCGGGAAGGCCAGCGAGATCCGCGACCCCCTCACGGCGCGCTTCGGGAACTTCGACACGATCGCCCCTGACGCCTGCGAGAAACTCTCGGTAGCGCGGTAGCGCACGCGGATGCGGGGTGCGCCCTCCGCCACCCTCTATCCCCGCGCCAGCGGCACGTTGACGTTGTACTGGTACGGCCCGCGGCCGACGGACAGGAGGACCTCTCGGGCGCCGCGCAGCTCGATGATCTTTCGTCGGAACTCCCCCATGGAGCGGAGCGGTGCGCCGGCGAGACCGAGCAGACGGTCCCCCGTCTGGACGCCGATGCGGGCGGCGGGACTCCCGGGGCGCACCCGGCGTACCTCGAGGGCGTCGCCCTTCTCCGCGACGCCGAGGCCGAGGAGGCTCCAGGCGAGGTCGTCGGCATGGGCGGCGGGGAAGGGCGTGAGCGCGACCTCGTGGTCCTGGTCGCGTCCGTCGCGCCGGAGCGTGAGCGTCGCATGCTCCCCTTCGCCGTGCGCCTCGACCCGTTGCTCGAACTCCTCGCGCGAGTGGACGTCTCGGCCGTCGACGCGGACGATCACGTCTCCGCGCGCGAGACCCGCCGACACCGCCGGGCTCTCGGCTTCGACCTCGGCCACCACCACCCCCTTCGTCGTCCCGAAGTGCTGGGCCAGCTCGGGCGTGAGATCCTGGACCACGAGCCCGAGCCAGGGGCGGCGCACCTCGCCGTAGGAGACCAGGTCGCGCATCACGCGCCGCGCGCGGTCGACGGGAATGGCAAACCCGATGCCCTGCGCCTTGCCGTAGATCGCCGTGTTGATGCCGATGAGCTCGCCGCGGATGTCGAGGAGCGGGCCACCGGAGTTGCCCGGGTTGATCGAGGCGTCGGTCTGGATGAAGTCGGCGTAGGTGCGTTCCTCGCTGCGGAGCGAGCGGTCGAGGGCGCTCACCACCCCCGTCGTCACCGTGTGCGAGAGGCCAAACGGATTGCCGATGGCGATCACCGTCTCCCCGATCATGACGCCGGTCGAGGTGCCGAGCGTGACGGTCGGGAGTGCCCCGCCGGCCTTGACGCGGAGAACGGCGATGTCCGAATCGGCGTCGGCCCCCACCAGCTTCGCATCGAATTCGCGCTCGTCGGCGAGCGTCACGTGAATGCGGCTCGCGCGCAGGACGACGTGCTCGTTGGTGAGGATGGTGCCGTCCGCGGCCACGATGACCCCCGAGCCGAGGCTGGTGCGCGTGAAGCGGCGTGGGCGTGGATCGAAGAAGTCCCGGTAGTACTCCTCGAAGAAGGGGTCCGCCGGGTAGGGGAAGGGCGAGCCGCGCTGCTCGACCACTTCCTCGGTCGAGACGTTGACCACCGCCGGGCTCGCCTTCTCGACCGCCTCGACGACCAGGTTCCGCCGTGCCGGATCCGTCTCGGCGCCGCGCGCCGCCGCCGGTGCGGCGGGCACGAGGAGCACGAGGATCAGGAGCGCTGCTGTCGTCGCCATCCGCTTCTCCTCCGGGGGCCCGGATTGGGCCCCGGATTGGGGCCCGGATTGGACCCGGGCTCCCGGTCGGCCAGCTCGAAATCGATCTGTCGCCGTTCGACCGAGACGCCCGCGACCGCGACCCGGACGCGGTCGCCCAGGCGAAACGTTCGCCTGGTCCGCCGGCCGCGGAGGCAGTGCGCCTGCTCGATGTGCTCGTAGAAGTCGTCGCCCAGCGTGCTCACGTGCACCAGGCCCTCGACGAAGATCTCGTCGAGCTCGACGAAGAAGCCGAAGGAGGCCGTGCCGGAGATGAAGCCCTCGTGGACCTGGCCCCCCTTGTCTTGCATGAACTGGATCTTCTTCAGCTGCACGATCTCGCGCTCCGCCTCCATCGCGATCCGCTCGCGCGCCGACGTCTCCTCCGCGATCGCGACGAGATCGGGCGGCACGCGGCCGGCGCCTGGGCGTGTCACGTCGAGCAGGCGGTGGACGACCAGATCGGGGTAGCGCCGGATGGGCGAGGTGAAGTGGGTGTAGCAGTCGGTCGCGAGCCCGAAGTGGCCGAGCGGTAGGACGGCGTAGCGCGCCTGCTGCATGGCGCGGAGGAGGACCGTGTGGACGAGGCGCGCTTCCGGGCGGCCTTCCGCCTGCTCGAGGACGGCCGCGACCGCTCGCGGGGTCGTCCCGCCGCCGTCCCGGTGGAGGCGGAGACCGAACCCCTCGAGGAAGCGGGCGAGCTCGTCCACGCGCTCGGCGGTCGGCGGTTCGTGGACGCGGTGGAGGAGGGGCAGCTTCCGCCGCGTCAGCTCGCGTGCCACCGCCTCGTTGGCGGCGAGCATGAACTCCTCGATCATCTGATGCGCGATCGACCGCTCCGCCCGCACGATCTGCTCCGGCCGGCCAGTGAGGTCGAGGATCACCTCGGCCTCGGGCAGGTCGAAGTCGATGGCCCCGCGCGCCCGCCGACGGGCCATCAGGAGCCGCGCCAGCGTCTCGGCGTGCTCCAGGGACCCGAGGACCGCGGCGAGCTCGTCCCGCACCGCTGCGTCCCGGTCGACGAGCGCCCGGCGCACCTGGGTGTAGGTGAGCCGCGCAGCGCTCCGCATGACCGCGTCGTGGAAGGACGCCGTCCGGAGGGCACCGCCGGTGTCGAATTCGAGCTCGACCGCCTTCGCGAGGCGGTCCTCGCCGGGGTTCAGGCTGCAGATGCCGTTCGACAGCTCCTCGGGCAGCATCGGGATGACGCGGTCGGGGAAGTAGACGCTCGTGCCCCGGGCACGCGCTTCGAGATCGAGCGGACCCCCAGCCGGCACGTAGTGCGCGACGTCGGCAACCGCCACGATGAGACGGAAGCCCCGGCCGTTCGATTCGACGAACACGGCATCGTCGAAGTCGCGCGCCGTCTCGCCGTCGATGGTGACGAGCGGCAGGGGCCGGAGATCGAGGCGGCCCGCGGCCGCGTCGGCCGGCACCGCGCTGGGGACCCGACGGGCGGCAACCTCCACCTCGGGTGGGAACCCGAGCGGCAGCCCGTGGGCGTGGATGACGGCATCGGTCTCGACCCGCGGGTCGGTGGCGGGTCCGAGCACGGCGGTGACCCGCGCCTCGGCCTCCGAGGCGAGGCCCGGGTAGCGCACCAGCTCCGCGACCACCATGTCGCCGTCCTGCGCCCCCGCCTCGGCGCCGCGTGGGACGAGGATCGGGACCGTGATGCGCTGCTCCTGGGGCACGACCACGGCGGCCGTCCTGCCCTGCCGGAGGACGCCGACGATCCGATTGCTGCCACGTTCGAGCACCTTCACGACCCGGCCCTCGAAGCGCCCCCGCCGGCGGAACTTCTCGACCCGCACCAGCACGCGATCGCCGTGCATCGCGGGCCGCACCGCCGCCGACGGGACGTGCACGTGCTCGTGGTCGGGGTCGTCCGGCACGCAGAAACCAAACCCGGCGGGGTTCACGACGAGACGGCCCGCCACGAGGTCGAGCCGCGCCGGGAGCGTCAGCCGCTCGCCTTTCGTCCGTACGAGGCGCCCGAGCGCTTCGAGGGCGACGAGGCGCTCTCCCGCATGCGCGCGCTCCTCGCGGGAGACCCGGGCCGCGCGCAATAGGTCGGCCGCGGCGACCGGGGCGTTCCGCCGCTCGACGGCGGTCAAGAGGCGCGCGTCGAGCGCGCTGTCCTCTTCACACGACACGGCTCCGACGATCGGGCGAGCGATCAGGTGCGGACGGCCATCACTCGACGAAGACGGCGGCCGCCACGACCGACGTCCAGAGCCCGTCGCGGTCGCCGATCGCCGACTGCGTGATGTTGCGCGTGATGACGATCTTGTCGCTCATCCGCCAGATGTCCTTGCGCTCGTCGTAGCTGGTGTTGGGATCGAAGTCGATGCCCAGAATGGTTGCCAGCATGGACGCGGCGAGGTCCTCGGCGTAGTCGCCCGCCTTGTTGTCCGTCTGCCCGAAGCTGTGGTGCTCGGCCAGGTAGCCGTACTGCGAGCGGTCCTTGGGAATCGCTACTCCCACCGAGGCGGCGACCAGGCGGTGCGGCTCGTTGGTCGCGTTCTCGCTCATCACGACGTACACGATCTGCCCTGGCCGGAGGAGCTTCGTCCCCTCTTGCGGGCTGATCAGCTTGCAGTGGGGCGGGAAGATCGACGAGACCCGCACCAGGTTGTACGACGCAATACCTGCGCTGCGGAGCGCCATCTCGAAGCTCGAGAGCTTCTCGCGGTGCTTCCCGACACCCTTGGTGAGGTGGAGCTTCTTCGGAACGTACGCGACGCTCATCGCTTGAAGTGTGCGTCCCCTAACATGATCATGCCAGGCCTACAAGCTGACGCTGGGTCGGTGCTCGCCGAAGACCCGGCGCATCGCATCCGAGATCTCGCCGAGCGTGGCGTAGGCGCGGACGGCGTCGAGGATGGCGGGGAGCAGGTTGCCCGTGCTGCGGGCCGTCTCCTCCACCCGGGCGAGCGCCGCTGCCGCACGCCCCGCATCGCGCCGGGCGCGGAGCGCCCGGAGCCGTGCCTTCTGCTGCCCCTCGAGGGCGGGGTCGATGCGGAGCAGCGTCGGGGGCACCTCGGCGGCCGTGCTGACGAACTCGTTGACCCCGACGATGATCCGATCCTTTCGTTCGATCTCCTGTTGGTAGCGGTACGCCGCGGCATGGATTTCCCGTTGCATGAAGCCGTTCTCGATGGCGGCGACGGCGCCTCCCATCGCGTCGATGCGGGCGAGGTACTCCTGCGCCCGTCGCTCGAGCTCGGTGGTCAAGGCCTCGATCGCGTAGGAGCCGGCGAGCGGATCGATGGTGTCCGTGACACCGGATTCGTGGCCGATCACCTGCTGGGTACGGAGGGCCAGCCGCGCCGATTCCTCGGTCGGGAGCGCCAGGGCCTCGTCCTTGGCGTTGGTGTGGAGCGACTGACACCCGCCGAGCACCGCGGCGAGGGCCTGGACCGCCGTCCGCACGATGTTGTTGTCCGGCTGCTGCGCCGTGAGGCTCGACCCCGCCGTCTGCGCGTGGAAGCGCAGCATCAGCGCCCGCGGCTCGCGCGCCCCGAAGCGGTCGCGCATGATTGCGGCCCACATCCGGCGGGCCGCGCGGAACTTCGCGATCTCCTCGAGGAAATCGTTGTGGACGTTGAAGAAGAAGGACAGGCGGGCGCCGAACTGATCGACGTCGAGTCCCCGCCGCACGGCCGCGTCGACGTAGGCGATGCCGTTGGCGAGCGTGAAGCCGAGCTCCTGGGCGGCCGTACAACCTGCCTCGCGCATGTGGTAGCCGCTGATCGAGATCGTGTTCCAGCTCGGAACGTGCTCGGTGCAGAAGGCGAACACGTCGGTGACGATGCGGAGCGAGGCCGCGGGCGGATAGATGTAGGTGCCGCGCGCGGCATACTCCTTGAGCACGTCGTTCTGGATGGTGCCGCCGACCTTCGTCCACGGGACACCCTGCTTCTCCGCTACCGCGAGGTAGAGGCAGAGGAGGATCACCCCCGTCGCGTTGATGGTCATCGAGGTGGTGACGCGATCGAGAGGAATACCGGAGAACAACGTCTCCATGTCCTCGAGCGAGGCGATCGCGACCCCGACCCGACCGACCTCGCCCCCGGCGAGCGGGTGGTCGGAGTCGCGCCCCATCTGAGTCGGCAGGTCGAAGGCGACTGAGAGCCCCGTCGTCCCGTGGTCGAGGAGGTAACGGTAGCGACGGTTGGATTCCTCGGCAGTGCCGAAGCCGGCGTACTGTCGCATCGTCCAGAGCCGCCCCCGGTACATCGTCGGCTGGACGCCGCGCGTGAAGGGGTACTCACCCGGGACGCCCAGGTCCCGCTCGTAGTCGAGCGCGGCAATGTCGTCGGGCGTGTAGAGGCGCTTCAGGGTGATGTCCGAGGTGGTGCGGAATTCAGGCCGCCGCTCCGAGGGTGCGGCCGCCCGCGCGTCCCGGGCCCGGCTCGCGTCGGCGGGGGGGGGCCGCCTGCCCGGGGACGACGCGGAGCTCCCGGATGGTGCCCGCCCGGGGGGCGGCGATCTCGTTCTCCATCTTCATGGCCTCGATGACGAGGAGGCCCTGGCCGCGCTCGACCGCCGCTCCCACCTCGACGAGGATCGCGACCACCTTGCCGGGCATGACCGCCCGGACCTCGCGCTCTCCCTCGCCCGCGCCGGCGCGGGCCCGCTGGCGGAGCGCCCGCTCGTCGAGGAGGCGGAGCCGGTGCGTGCGACCGTCCACCGCGACCGCGAACTCGTCTCCCCGGGCAACCACGCTCACCTCGGCCGTGGCGTTGTCGATCAGGAGGGAGAAGGTCCCGGTGCTGGTCGGGCGGCTGTCCACCTCGCGCGCGCGGCCGTCGATCGAGATGCGGAAACGGCCGCCCCCGAGCGGCACGATCTCGACGGCGTGCGTCGCCTCGCCGACGAACGCGGTGTAGCGCGCGGGCCGACCGGCCGGCTCCGACCCGGCCTCCCTACTCACGCAGGGCCTCCCGGCGTGCCAGCTCCCGCCAGCGCGAGCCCGGTGCGGTAGCGGCGCCGACGCCGTTCAGCGTCGGGCGCGCGCGCGCCACGGCGGCGAGGCCCTCGGGCGGCGTCCCGGGGCGGAAGTGGCGCGTGATGAAGCCGGTGTCGATGTCGCCCGCGCGGAAGGCGGGATGGTCGAGCGCCCAGCGGTGGAAGGCGAGGTTGGTCGTCGGCCCGACCACCGCGTACTCGCAGAGTGCGCGGAGCATCCGGTCGATCGCCTCGTTTCGGTTGCTACCCCAGACCACGAGCTTCGAGAGCAGCGGATCGTAGGAGGTGGACACCTCGAAGCCTTCGTACACGCCCGAGTCGTCACGGATGCCGATGCCGCTCGGCACGCGCAGGACCTCGATCTTGCCGGGAGCGGGCAGGAAGTGGTTCTCCGGATCCTCCGCGTAGACACGGCACTCGATCGCCCAGCCCCGCTGCACGATGTCGTCCTGGCCGTACCGGAGCGGACAGCCCGCGGCAATCTCGATCTGGGCCTTCACCAGGTCGACGCAGGTCACCGCCTCGGTGATCGGATGCTCGACCTGGATACGCGTGTTCATCTCGAGGAAGTAGAACCGACGCTCCGGGTCCACCAGGAACTCGACGGTCCCGGCGCTCACGTAGTTGACCGTCCGCGCCGCCTGCACGGCGACCGCGCCCATGGCCTCGCGCGTCTTGGCGTCGATCGCGAGCGAGGGGGACTCCTCGATCACCTTCTGATGCCGGCGCTGGATCGAGCACTCGCGCTCGTAGAGGTGAATGACGTGGCCCTGCGAGTCGCCCAGCACCTGGACCTCGACGTGGCGCGGCTGGAGAATGGCCTTCTCGATGTAAACCCGATCGTCGCCGAACGACGATTTCGCCTCCGAACGTGCCGAGCGGAGTGCGCCCGCGAGATCGCCTGACCGCTCGACGAGCCGCATGCCCTTGCCGCCGCCGCCACCCGCGGCTTTCAGCAGGACGGGGAACCCGATCTCGGCGGCCAGGCGTGTCACGTCTGCCTCGGAGGCGACGGGCTCCTCCGTGCCGGGAACGACCGGCACGCCGGAGCGGCGCATGAGCCGGCGCGCCTCGAGCTTGTCCCCCATGGTGGCGATCGCCTCGGGCGATGGCCCGATGAACACCAGGCCCGCGGACCGGCATGCCTCGGCGAAGGCGCTCCGCTCGGCGAGGAAGCCGTAGCCGGGATGGACCGCCTCGGCGCCCGAGGCCTTGGCGACGGCGAGGAGCTTCTCGATCGAGAGGTAGCTCTCGGCGGGCGCCGCCGGGCCGATCGGATAGGCTCGATCCGCCTGCCGGACGTGGAGGGCCGTGCGGTCCGGCTCCGAGTAGACCGCCACCGACTCGATCCCGAGCTCGCGGCAGGCGCGGATGACCCGCACCGCGATCTCGCCGCGGTTCGCGATCAGGACGCGGCGGAAGAGCGGCCGGCTGGCGCGCTCAGAGGGGGATGTTGCCATGCTTCTTCGGCGGGTTCCGGTCGCGCTT
>VBLA01000075.1:4301-18926 GCA_005879245.1 Deltaproteobacteria bacterium | reverse complement strand
GGGTGCGGCTCCGAGCTGGACCCCGCAGGCCGCCTTCATGCAGCTCAACCTCGCGATCCAGGTGCAGGGCCAGGCTCAGCCCTGCAGCCCGAACCCGGGAAAGTGCAGGGCGGGGACCTGCAGCGTCGCCGCCACCGCCTGCGTCAACGACGACGACTGCACGACACCAGAGACCTGTGTCCATCCCGAGTGCGCCCGCAACTCTCAATGTACGGGTCTCAATGACACGTGCGTGGTGGATGGTCTGGGCGCGTTCCCGTTCACGACGACCCGCGCCGCCTCGAGCATCATGGATCGCGGCGCCGTGCAGGGTGCCATCCAGGCCCTCGCGGCGGACGGCGCGAATTTCAGCTGCCTCTCCCTGCTGAACAGCACCACGAGCGGCGCCAAGCTCGTGGCGAGCGCGCCGGCACTCGACAGCAACACCGGTCTGTTCGGCTTCGCTGATCTCAACCTGGGAATCGCCTTCGTGGCCCAGTAGTTCGCGGTAGTTCCCCTCCTCGGAGGTGGGCGGCACCCGGTCAGCGGGTGCCGCCCACCTTCCCTTCTGCTACCATTCCCGCCGCACGATGAGATGCCTGCTCCGGGTCGTCGCCGCGCTAGGCGCCTTCGGCGGCTGCTCCCCGAGCCCGCGGGACGGTAGCCTCACGGCGCCAGGCTACGCCGTCCGCCAGCTCCCCTTCGTCGAGGACGCCGAGCCGTTCCGCATCGCGCTCGGCGACCTGAACGGCGACGGCCGGCGCGACATCGTCGCCTGCGGGACCACGCTCGAACGGGGCTTCGTGCGCGTCTTCCTGGCGCAGCCGGGCGGCGAGTACGCGCCCCATGACATCGAGACGCCCGTCAGCCCGCGCGGCATCGCGCTCGCGGACCTGGACGGCGACGGGCTTCTCGACCTCGTCACCGCCAACAACCGCGCCATGTCGATCTCGATCTTCCCGGGGGACGGGAGCGGCGGTTTCGGAGAGCGGCACGACGTCCAGCTTCTCCGCAACCCCTTCGCCGTGGTGGCCGAGGACATCGACGGGGACGGTCGGCGCGACATCGTCGCGGTCGGCGAGGGCGGGATCATCGGGATCGCGTACAACCGCGGCGGCCTGGCGTTCGATCCGTGGCGATACTTCGAGCAGCCGTACGGTCCCTCGGACGTGATCGCCGCCGATCTCTTCGGCGAGGGCCGTCACGACCTCGTGGTACCCAACTGGCGGGACAACCACCTGGCGATCCTCCGGAATCTCGGCCGCCGGCAGATCTACCCCGTGCAGGCCGTTCCGTACGCGGGCAAGGCGGCCTTCGGCGTCGCGGCCGGCGACTTCGATCGGGACGGCCACGCCGACCTGGCGGTGACGCTGCTCGACGAGGCCAAGATCGAGCTCCTTTTCGGGACGGGGGATGGCTCCTTCCGCCACGGACGGAACCTGGTGGTGGGGCCAGGCGTGCGTGACGTCGCCGCCGGGCGGCTGAACGAGGACGACCTGGTCGACCTGGTCAGCACCAGTACCGAGGCGGGCGAGATCCAGCTGTTCTACGGCGACGGCCGGGGCGGGTTTCTGACGTGTGACCCGTTGAAGGTCGGATCGCACCCGCGCTCCTCGGCCCTGGGCGACCTGAACGGAGACGGTCTCGATGACATCGTCGTCGCGAACCTGGGGAGTCACGACCTGAGCGTGCTGGTGAGCCAGCAGGACCGACGCGTGGCCCTTGCTCCGGTCCCGCCCGACCCGGCCCAGGCACTCCGCCCGCTCGTCGCCTTGGCCGGCGTGTTCGCGCAGGCGGAAGCAGACTTCAAGGCGGGACAGATGACCGCGGCCCTGGGCGGATTCGAACGGATCGTGGAGACGGGCGAGAAGCTCTTCCGGGCGGGCGCGCTCGTCCCCGGTACCAGCCCCGAGTGGGTGCGCTATCTCGCCTCGGTCGTGCTGGTGAGCGACATCCGCCGCTACCATCTGCACGAGCCAGCGGGCGCTCGCGACGGCGAGCGCCGGTTGGCCCGCCTGGCCGAGCGCCGACGCTACTTCAACGTGGCGGCCGTCGAGTGGACCGCGGTGGCCGACATCGAGCGATACGACCTCGGCGATCTACGCGCGGCTGCCGCGGCCTACGAGCGGATCGTCCGGCTCGCCCGCGGCCGTTCGTTCGCCGCGCCGCGCGCAGCCGTCTACCCGCCGATCGCGGAGGGGGCCCTCTACGCTCTCGACAGCCTGCCCTCGGCACAGCCCGGACGATGTCCGCCTACCAGAGCGACGCAGAATCAGGAGCGACCAACGCGGCGTTCGTCAGGGCTCACCCGCGAGACTTCCGCGCCGCCTACGCCGACTATTTCGACTTCGTGACCACGGTCCAGCTCGGTCCGATGTTCCGCAAGCGGTTCCCGGACCCTGCCCGCCTGCACGACGCCTTCCTCCAGAACCACCCCGACGACCTCCTGTGCTTCGCCGTCGTCAGCCAGACGTTGGTCCTGCTGAAGGGCACCACCAACACCGAGGCCTACGACCGAGAGATCGCCCTCGCCCGCACCCTCGGCGAGAACTTCGGCATCGAGGTCCACGTGGCCGGAGACGAGACTCGCGGCAGCGCCGTGACGCAGGGTCTCACGGGCGGAGCGCGCCGTCCGTCGTGACCGGCCGCCAGATCCCGATGCGATCGTCCAGGAACGACCCGAAGTAGTAGCGCCCCTCGACCTCCGTCACCGAGGCGACGCCGCCGATGGCGCCCCCATCGTGGTGGAGCCGCTCGGTGACACGCAGGGTCTGCGGGTCGATCTCGAGGAGCGACCATCCGGCCCGACACGGGTGTCGGCCGAGCACGCAGAGGATCAAGCCGACGCTGTCCGTGTGGGTGGCGGCGAGCAACGTCCCGCGCCGGCTCCAGGAGAGGTTGTCGGGATTGCCGCGCACGCTCGTCTGCTCCGGGGTCCCGCCCGCACGCGACACCCGCGCGACTTGACCCGCGCCGGTCTGGGAATAGAAGACCACTGCACCGTCGGCCGACACGGCGACGCCGTTCGGCGTGGGGGCCGTCGTCCCCGGGATGTGCCGCCAGCCGTGCTCCGGGTGCCAGGCGATGAGATCGCCGGTCGGCCGACCGAGCCCCCCCTTCAGGACGTAGTAGAGACCGGGGAGCCCCTCCATGATGGGAACGAAGTTGGACACGACGATCTCGCCGTCCGCTGCGAAGGCGACGTCGTTTCCGACCGTCGCATCGGGGAGCGGCACGCAGCCTCGCCACGCAAGCCGGGCGTCTGCCCCGGTGCCGGTCAGGTCGAAGAGCTCGATCGCCTCGCGGAGCGGTCGATGTCCGACCACGGCCACTCGCGTCACGCCGGGGAACTCGGTCGGCACCGCGGTGATTCCGTGCGGGGAGAACGTTTCGGCCCGGGGGGACGTCGTGCACCCCGGGTCACCGACCGGGGAGAGGCCCGCCCCGGCACCGCGCTCGCCTGCACCGTCGGCGGCCGGAAACAGCCGCCGTGGCACCGGCGGACCCTCGAGTGGCACGGCCGCGAGCGCGCCGCCTCCCTTGCCCCGCATGGCCCGCATCTCGCTCACCAGGACGACGCCGGCCGCCGGCACCGCCTCGACGTCTTCCGGGTTCTCGAAGCCGCAGATCGTGCCCAGCTCGCCGGGCCGCGGCTCGGGATTGCAAGCGTCCCGCGGGCGACTGAAACAGCCGGGCGCGAGCAACGCCACCAGGAGGAGGAACCGGGGGCGCTGCGCCAGCGGCGCGTGGGTGGCCTTGACCCACGAGGTGGAGCGGACGTAGGAGCGCGCCGTGCTCTCCCGGCCGCGCGACCTCGAGCGGGTCCGTGCGCGCCTCACGTCGTGGCTCATGGCGAAGATGCCCGACGCGAGCGAGCTTGCCATCGCCCCCTTCGAGCGTCCGAGCGCCGGATACTCCAACGAGACATTCCTCTTCGACCTCTCGTACCGTCTGGGAGACGGCGTCCACCGCGACCGGCTCGTCGCACGCCTCGCGCCGAGCGACTTCCTCGTCTTTCCGGAGTACGACCTCGTGGCTCAGTGTCGCGTGATGCGGAGTCTCGCCGCAACCACCATCCCCGTGCCGCGCGTCCGGTGGCTCGAAGAGGACGCGACCGTGCTCGGCACCCCCTTCTACCTCATGGATGCCATCGGGGGCGAAGTCCCGGCCGAGGTGCCCTCGTACCACTCGTACGGCTTCGTCTCGGAGGCGACGCCCGAGCGCCGGACCCACATGTGGTGGAGCGGCATCGGGACGCTCGCCCGCATCCATGCGCTCGACTGGCGGACGCTCGGCCTCGCCTTTCTCGGCGTCCCTCCGCCGGAGACGGGTCCGCTCGACCGCCAGCTCGACTACTACGACCGCTACCTCCGCTGGGTGTGCGAGAGCGGGGCGCCGCAGCCGATCCTCCAGGCGGCGCTCGGCTGGCTCCAGAGGAACCGCTTCGTCCCCGCGCGCGTGACGCTCTGCTGGGGTGACGCGCGACTGCCGAACCTCATGTACCGCGACGACGAGGTGGTCGGCGTCCTCGACTGGGAGATGGCCTTCCTCGGCGACCCCGAGGAGGACCTCGGCTGGTGGCTGTTCATGGACTGGGTGAACAACGAGGGCTACGGGCTGCCGCGGGCCGCCGGATTCCCCGGTCGCCTCGAGACGATCCGTCACTACGAGGAGCTGAGCGGTCGGGCGGTCGAGCACGCCCCGTATCACGAGGTGCTGGCGGCGTTCCGCTTCGGGATCATCATGGCGCGGATCGCCGGTCGACTGCGCGAGATCGAGGCCCCGCTCCCGACGCCCGACCTGGAGACCAACAACCCCTGCACCCAGCGGCTGGCGGCCGCGCTCGGGCTGCCGGCGCCGGGGGCACCGAGCGGAGGATCGTGATGGCGAGCACCACCCACCTGGCCACGCCCGAGGACGATGCGCGGCACGTCCCGGGCAAGGACTCCCTGCCGCTGTGGAACGAAAGCTATTGGTTCCCGTTCTACGATCCGCGGACCGAGATCGGGGTCGTCTTCCGGGCCGGCATCCATGCGAACCTCGGCCAGGCGAACCTCTTCCTCTTCGTCACCCAGGGGGGCACGGTGGTGCACACCGTCGTCGATCATCGCGCGCCCCTGCCCCCGATCGAGCCGGGCCGCCTCTCGCTCTCCGGCCTCTCCATCGAGTGGGAACGCCCGCTCGAGCGGTTCCGTCTCCGCTACGGCGCCGGGAGCACGGGGTTCGACGTCATCTGGCAGGCGTCGAGTCCCGCCTACCGCTATCCTCACCCCCCCGGCATGAGCTCCGACCAGATCCCCGGACACATCGAGCAGGGGGGGACAGTGACCGGCACGGTCACGATCGGGGGCACACGTCACGCGATCGACGCCCCGGGCCATCGCGACCACAGCTGGGGCGGTGAGCGCGACTGGGCCAAGTTCCACCGCTGGAACTACCTGAGCGGCGAGATCGAGCCGGACTTCTGGTTCAACGCGGTCCGCATCGATCTCGGCACGGAGACCGATCTCCGCATCGGTGGCCTGTGGGACGGCCGGGAGCTGCTCGATCTGCGCGACATCGAGATCAAGGTGGAGACCGCGGACGCGGGCACGCGACAGACCGGCGTCACCACCCGGCTCGTCGACGAGCGCGGCCGTGAGCACCGGATCGTGGGCGAGGAGGTGCTCGTTAACTGCCCCGTGCAGTTCGGGCGAACCTGGTTGAAGGATGGCATCACCCGCTACCGCTACGGCGACCGAATCGGCTACGGTATCCTCGAGCATGGCTACGTCGAGGAGCGGTAGGAGCCAGCTCCGGACGCCGGTGCCCGGGAACACTCTTTACAAACGAACGTTTGTTCGGTAAGCGGTCCCAGATGCGCGCGCGCGCGCTCGCGAGCGGGCTCCGGGACACTCCCTCGACGCGGGAACTCATTCTCGACGTCGCGGAGAGGGGCTTCGCCGAGCGGGGCTACACCGGCGTCTCGATGCGGGAGATCGCGGCGGGGGCGGGCCTCAAGAACCAGGCGAGCCTCTACCACCATTTCCGGGACAAACGCGCGCTCTACGAGGCGGTGCTCGAGGGGGGCCTGACGCCGATCTTCACCCTCGTCGCCGAGAGCGGCCGGCTGTGGCGAGACGGACGCGCCGACGTGATGCTGGAGACCTTCCTCGACCGCACGGTCGAGCATCTCACCCTCCATCCGCACCTGCCCCGGCTCATCCAGCGCGCCGGCCTGGACGACGGTCGCTACCTCCGCAGCGTGCTCGGCCGCTACCTCCGTCCGATCTACCTCGAGGGTCTCAGCGTGCTCGCCGCGGCTGGCCCCTGGGCGAACGACGAGCTCCCGCACCTCGCGATCGGTCTCTATCATCTCATCTTCGGGTACTTCGCGGACACCACGCTGCTCGAGATGGTGGTCGGGGAGGACCCGCGCAGTCCGGCGGCCGTCACGCGGCAACGCCGGTTCCTGAAGGCGGCCGTGGCCCAGCTCCTGGGTGTCACGACCGTCCGCGGCGCCCGCGCGCGGCGGATCTAAGGTGGAGGGGACCCCATGTCGATCGATCACGTGAACCTCGCGGACCCCGACGCGTTCGTCGGTGGCGTGCCGCACGAGGTCTTCACCCGGCTGCGTGCCGAGGCGCCCATCTACTGGCATCCAGAATCCGACGGACCAGGCTTCTGGGTGCTCAGCCGGTACCATGACGTGACGGCGGTGTCGCTCGATCCGAAGACCTTCTCGTCGTGGAAAGGCGGCACGATCATCCGCGATTGGAAGGGGCAGGACCTCGAGCAGAACCGGCTCATGATGCTCAACATGGACGCGCCCCGTCACACGAAGTACCGCCGGCTGGTGACGCTCGGCTTCACGCCGCGGATGGTGACCCGTTTGACGCCCCACGTCCGCGCGATGGCGAATCGCATCATCGACAACGTCGCCGCCCGTGGCGCGTGTGACTTCGTGACCGAGATCGCAGCCGAGCTGCCCTTGCAGGCGATCGCCGAGATGATCGGGGTGCCGCTCGAGGATCGACACCTCGTCTTCGACTGGAGCAACCGCATGATCGGCTTCGACGATCCGGACTATTCCGGCTCTGCCGAGGCCGGGAAGCTCGCGGCGGTGGAGATGTACCTGTACGCGAACCAGCTCGCTCTCGCGCGAAAGGAGCACCCGCGCGACGACCTCGTGAGCGTCATCTCGGGCGGCATGCTCGCCCTGATGCAGCATCCCGAGGAGCGCCGCCGGCTCCTCGCCAACCCGGCACTCCTGCCGACCGCCATCGAGGAGATGCTGCGCTGGGTCACGCCGGTCATGTACTTCCGGCGGACGGCGACACACGACACCGAGATCCGCGGCCAGAAGATCCACGAGGGGGAGAAGGTCACGCTGTGGTACATCTCCGCCAACCGGGACGAGGAGATCTTCCCGCACCCCGACCGCTTCGACGTGGGCCGCAACCCGAACGACCACCTCGCCTTCGGCATCGGTCACCACTTCTGTCTCGGCGCCAACCTCGCCCGCCTCGAGATCCAGATCATGTTCGAAGAGCTCTTGCGCCGGCTGCCCGACATCGAGCTGGCCGGACCCGTGGCGCGGCTGCGTTCGAACTTCATCAACGGCATCAAGAGCATGCCCGTCCGCTTCACACCGGAGCGGCGGGCCGGGAGAGATGATGCACACCCGCATCTGTGACCTGCTCGGCATCGAGTTCCCCATCTTCGCTTTCAGCCACTGTCGCGACGTCGTCGCGGCGGTCAGCCGGGCCGGCGGCTTCGGCGTCTTCGGCGCGCTCGCTTTTCCGCCGGACCAGCTCGAGGTCGAGCTCCGCTGGATCGACGAGCACGTGGGCGGGAAGCCCTACGGCGTCGACGTGGTCATGCCGGAGATGTACGCCGGCCGGGATGCCGGGGTGCTCGACAAGGCCACCTTCGAAGGCATGATCCCGGAGGCGCACCGCCGTTTCGTGAGTCAGGTGCTCGAGAAGTACAACGTCCCGAAGCTCCCGGAGGGAGAGGGGGCACACGAGGGCCTGCTCGGGTGGATCCACGACAGCGCCCGCTCCCAGGTCGACGTCGCGCTCCGTCATCCCGCGGTGAAGCTCTTGGCAAACGCGCTCGGGACGCCGCCCGCCGACGTCATCGAGAAGGTGCACGCGCATGGCATCCAGGTGGCGGCGCTGTGCGGCGCCGTGCAGCACGCGCGCCATCAGGTCGAGGCCGGCGTGGACATCGTGGTCGCCCAGGGTACCGAGGCGGGAGGGCACACCGGCGATGTCGCCACCATGGTCCTCGTCCCCGAGGTGGTCGACGCCGTGCATCCGACACCGGTCCTCGCGGCCGGCGGCATCGGGTGCGGGCGGCAGATCGCGGCGGCGCTCGCCCTGGGTGCCGACGGCGCGTGGACCGGATCGATCTGGCTCACCACCACGGAGAGCGATCTCCATCCGGTCGCGGTCCAGAAGGTCCTCCGCGCCTCCTCGCGCGACACCGTCCGGTCGCGGGCCCTCACGGGCAAGCCGGCGCGCCAGCTCCGGACCGCCTGGACCGACGCGTGGGACGCTGCGGACTCGCCCGGCGCGCTCCCCATGCCGCTCCAGTTCATGCTCACGGTCGAGGCGGTGAGCCGCATCCACCGCTACGCGCACGTCGAGAGCTCCGGCGCGAAGGAGCTGGTGGGCACGCCGATCGGCCAGATCGTGGGGCGGATGAAGGACGTCCGGCCCGTGCGCGAGGTCATCTACGACATGGTCGAGGAATGCGTCGACGCCCTCGGCCGCATGGGGGAGATGGTCTCCGGCTCGACCCCTTAGGCGCATGGATTTCTCCTTCTCGCGCGCGGAGCTCGGCTTCGCGGAGGAGGCGCGCGCCTGGCTCGAAGCGAACCTCCCGGCGGCCTGGCGGCGAGACCACTGCTGGACGCGGGTCGAGGAGCCGATGTGGCTCGAGATCGCGCGCGCCTGGCAACGCCTCCTCCACCACGGCGGCTGGGCTGCCGTCGCCTGGCCGCGCGAGCACGGGGGCCGCGCCGCCACGCCCGTCGAACGCTGGCTCTTCGACCAGGCGCTCGACGAGGTGGGCGCCCCACGGCCACCGGCCGCGTCGTACGTCGATCTCATCGGCCCTGCTCTCCTCCGGTACGGCAGCGAAGCCCAGCGGCGCCGCTTCATCCGTTCCCTCCTCTCGGGGGAGGAGCTGTGGTGCCAGGGATTCTCCGAACCGGGGGCGGGCTCCGACCTGGCGGCGCTCCGCACGCGCGCCGAGCGGCAGGGGAACACGCTGGTCGTGAATGGCCAGAAGGTCTGGACCAGCCACGCCGACATCGCGGACTGGTGCTTTCTCCTCTGTCGCACCGAAGCGGAGGCGCCGAAGCACAAGGGGCTGAGTCTCCTGCTCGTCGACATGCGGAGCCCGGGCGTCACCGTCCGGCCGCTCCGGCAGATGACCGGCGAGGCCGAGTTCTGCGAGGTGTTCTTCGAGGACGTGCGTGTGCCGGGCGAACTGCTGGTGGGGGCCCCGGGCGCGGGCTGGCAGATCGCCATGGGCATCCTGGCCCACGAGCGCGGGCCGGTGTGGACCTTCACCTTCCAGCGGAAGATCCGCCGGAGCCTCGAGGACCTCCTCCGCACGGCGCGCGCTCACCCTGCGGGCGTCCGCGCGCTGCGCGACCCCGTTCTGCGCCAGCGGCTGACCCAGGTCTGGATCGAGGTCGAGCTCCTTCGACTCGCCGGCTATCGGAGCCTCACCCGCCTGCTCCGCAATGCCGGCGAGCCCGGCACGGAGAGCTCGATCGAGAAGGTGCTCGGCAGCGAGACCGACCAGCACCTCCAGGAGCTCGCCCTCGACGTCTTCGGCGCCTACGGCCCGATCGTGTCGGGCACGCATGCGATCGAGGGGGGCGACCGCCCGCGCGCCTACCTCTACTCGCGCTCCGAGACCATCATGGGTGGCACGTCCGAGATCCAGCGGAGCCTGATCGCGCAACGCCTCCTCGGCCTGCCACGCTGAGCGAGGGGCCAGGAAGGAGCAGCATGCGGCGACTCATGATGTTCGCGATCTCGGCCATCATCCTCGGCCCCGCGGCGGCGAGCGGCGGCGAAGCGCTCGGCCCCGAGTCCGTCGGGCCACGCACCGTGACCTTCACGTACGAGGCCCGGGTCACGCCCCCCGCGGACGCGCACGAGCTCGAGCTCTGGCTCCCCCTGCCGCGTGAGGAGGATCAGGCCGTTCTCGCCCTGCGGCTCACCGGGAGCCGCCCGCCGACGGTGATGCGCCTGCCCGGCTCCGGCGATCGCGTGGCGTACCTGCGGGTTGCCGATCCGCACGAGCCCGTCACGCTCACCGAGACGGCAACCATCGCCCGCCGCGAGGTCCGGGTGACGACGTCGGCGAGCCGCACGGGTCTCGAGGACATCGACCCGGTCGCCTACGGCGGCGAGCTCGCGCCGAGCTCCGTCGTCCAGATCAACGACGAGGTGCGCACCATTGCCCGTCGCACGACGGCGCGCGAGGACACGGTGGTCGCCAAGGCGCGGGCGCTCTACGACTGGGTCTACGATCACATGCAGTACGACAAGAGCGTCCCCGGGTGGGGGCTGGGCGACATCCCGTACTGCCTCAAGATCGGCAAGGGAAACTGTACCGACTTCCATACGCTGTTCATCGGTCTCGCGCGGGCGAGCGGCATTCCGGCGCGCTGGAACATCGGATTCCCGCTCGCCTACGGCGACGGCAGCGATCACGCTGCGCAGGACGTCGCGGGGTACCACTGCTGGGCGGAGTTCTACGCCCCGGGGGCCGGCTGGGTGCCGGTCGACATTTCCGAGGCGCGCAAGCATCCCGAGCTGAAGGACTACTTCTTCGGCAGCCTCTCGGGGAACCGGATACTCCTCACTCGCGCGCGCGATCTTCCGCTCGAGCCCGACCCGCGAGGAAAGCGCCTCAACTACCTCGTCTATCCGGTGGCACGCGCCGACGGCCAGGACCTCCCCGGGGTCAGCTGGACGTTCCGCTACGTCGAGGGGGCGAGCGCCTTGCGCTGACGGGCCCGCCTGCGCCGGCCCGGGGCATTGCGCCACGCATGGGTCAGCGCTGGCACACCCGTCGGGGCGGGCGGTCCCCGTCGTCTCCTGCGCTCGGGCCCATGGATATTGGGTTTCGGTGGCATGCGGGTTGCTCCTCGTGAGCGCCGCTCCCCTGCGCCTGCGACGGCATCACGCATGCTCCGCAGGGGGGCGCGAGGAGCAAAGCCATCGACGCGACGACGCCCCTACTCGTCCGACGCATCCGAGCCGGGCTGTGGATCCTGCTGCTCGCGCTCGTCCTGTTTGCGCTGGCCGAGCTGACGTTCGATCGCGCGCAGCTCCTTCCGCTCTACGCCCTCAAATGCGTGCAGCTCGGCACCATCCTCTGGGCCTTCTGGATGCTCCGCGAGCCCAGACGCTGGCGGTGGGGTGTTCCGGTCGCCCTCACGATCTCGATCGAGGTCTGCATCACGACCGCGGCGTCCGGCATTCTCACCCGCGACCTCGCGACGACCTCGCTCCTCTTCATCATCTTCACCACGGCGACGGCGACCTTCCTGCCGTGGGGTGCGCGGCCGCAGCTGGCCATGGTGGGCGTCGCGAGTCTCGCCGTCCTCTGGAACACGGTGGCGCTCGACTTGTCCGCCGCGGCGGCCTCGTATCCGGCGGTCGCGATGATCCTCGCCTTCGTCACCTCGGTCTACATCGCCTGGGACTCGCAGCGTGACCAGCGCGAGCGGAGGCAAGCCGAGGAAGCGCTCGCAGCCGCCAAGCGACACTCGGACGCCGAGGCCGAGGTGTCGGCCGCACTCGCCCGCGTGGGACGGGAGATGATTGCCCTGGTCGATACGCCCGGCATCCTCGAGTGCTTGTGCCGGGTCACGACCGAGGTGCTGCGCTGCGGATCCAGCCAGACCTGGATTTTTCAGCCCGAACGGGATGCGTACGTGCTCGTCGCCGGACACGACGCGCTCCCCGACGCGCCGTCCGCCGATCCCGTGCAGGTGCCGCGTGCCTGCATCGCGCCGCTGCTGGCCGCGCTCCAGCGTGAGGAGCTGGTGGAGGTCGACGAGCCGGCGGGATTTCCGGCACCCGAGGGCGCCGGCGTACGCCTGCACGGCGCCCTCCGGCACGGCGATGACATCATCGCCATCCACACTGCGGTGCTTTCCGAGCCGGAGAGCCGCTTCAGCCGCCAGCAGCGGCGGCTCATGGAAGGCGTCACGCAGATCGCCTCGCTGGCCCTGACCAACGCCCGCTTGGTCGAGGAGCTCGGACATGCGAGCCGCATCAAGTCCGAGTTCGTGTCGACGATATCCCACGAGCTGCGGACGCCGATCAACGTCATCCTCGGCTACGCCGAGATGGTGGAGGAGGAGACGCCGGCGACCGATCCCCGCCACGTGTTCGTGCGGCGGATCGCGGTGGCCGGGCGGGAGCTCCTCGAGCTGATCGAGAGCACGCTCGAGATCGGCCGGATCGAAGCGGCCCGTGACGAGGTGCGGCTCGAGAGCGTCCCGCTCCGGACGTTCTGGACGGAGCTCGGGCAGGGCTGCGCGCGGCTGCCGCGACGACCGGAGGTACGCCTCGAGTGGGACGACGGCGTGGAGGACGTCGCGCTGGTGACCGATCCGCGCAAGCTGAAGGTGGTCATCCGGAACCTGGTCAACAACGGCCTCAAATTCACCGAGCGCGGCTCGGTGCGGGCCAAGGTGCAGCTCGACGCGGAGGCCGTCGTCCTCCGCGTAGCCGACACGGGGATCGGCATCCGACACGAGGACCAGGAGCTCGTCTTCGAGATGTTCCGACAGGCCGATGGATCCGACTCGCGGCGCTTCGGCGGCAGCGGGCTCGGGCTCTACATCGTGCGGCGGTTCGTGCGACAGCTCGGCGGCACGATCACGCTCGAGAGCGCACCGCGGGAAGGCTCGACCTTCACCATCGTCCTCCCCCGCTTGGCCGCCGCCCCGACAGCTCGCAACGCCGCCTAGGGCAACGCCAAGTCGATCCCGCTCCTGCGCGGGCGAGGGCGGGGAGCCAGAGGTGCCGGCTCCTGGTCCTCGCGCGCTAGCAGGCGCGGAAATTGGCATACGTCACATCGGGGAGCGGGGCGCGGGGCACCCCCCGAGCGCCGCCTGTGAGGTCGCGCCCGCGACGTTCGAGCGACCTCGCGCCGCACCACGCGACCGAACCGAAGGCGAGCGGGGGGTGCCCCGCGCCCCGCTCCCCGCACGCGACGGAGATCCGTCCACGGCCCGTGCCAGTGGCGCCCACGCGCCAGGAGACGGTTGACAAACGAACGTTTGGGCGGCTATGGCGCCCTCCCATGGCCGAGATCCCTCCGCTCCATCAGGAGGTGGTCCTCGAGTTTCCCTACAAGCACTCGACCGGACCCGTCATAGGTCGTTTCCTCGCGGGCCTGAAGGAACAGAAGAAGATCTGGGGCCAGCGGGTGCGCGGCCAAGGGGTCGTGGTGCCACCCCTCGGGTACTCCGAGCTGGATGGTTCGGCCGGCGATGAATGGGTCGAGGTCCAGCCGACGGGGACAGTGACCGCCGTCGCCGTCGTGCACGAGCCGATCGAAGGACTTCACCCCTTCACGACCCCGTTCGCGTTCGTCCTCGTCCGCCTCGACGGTGCCGACACGGCGCTGGCGCACGTCGTGAAGGACGACGTCGCGCGCCTGCGCGTGGGCACCCGGGTCGAGGCCGTCTGGGCGCCCGACGATCAGCGTCAGGGGACGATCCGCGACATCGCGTGCTTCCGGATCGTGGCGACCTGACCATGGCCGAGCCGCCCCGCGAGCCGATCAAGTACGTCGACGCCCTGGTGCGGCTCCCGTACCACTACGTCGCCGGCGACTGTCGGGCCCGCTACCTGCGGGCGCTGAAGGACAAGAAGATCCTGGGCGCGCGCTGCTCGGAGACCGGCAAGGTGTTCGTGCCTCCGCTCGTCAATTCGCCGGAGAGCCTCGCGCCGGCCGACGAGTTCGTCGAGGTCGCCGATAGAGGCGTGGTCACCACGTTCTGCATCGTCAACATTCCGGTGATCGGGCGCGCGCTCGAGCTGCCCTACGTCGTCGCCTCGATCGCGCTCGACGGGGCGGACATCTCCATCCACGCGCTCATCCAGGAGTGCAAGCCGGAAGAGGTTCGCATGGGCATGCGGGTCGAGGCGGTCTGGAAGCCCGACGGGGAGCGCGAGGGGAGCCACGAGGACATCCTCCACTTCCGTCCGACGGGCGAGCCCGACATGCCACGCGAGGGGTTCATCAACCGGCTATGAGCCGGCTCCGGAACGTCGCCGTCGTCGCCTTCGCGCAGGCCCCCATCGTGGCGCGCGACGAGCATCGCATGGCGACCGAGATGCTCTACCCGCAGATCCGCTGCGCCCTGGCGGCCTGTGGCGTCGAGCGCTCGGCGATCGACTACCAGGTGGCCGGCTCGGCCGACTACATCGACGGTCGTCCCTTCGGTTTCGTCAGCGCACTCGAGGTGATGGGAGCGTGGCCGCCCACGCAGGACCTCCACCTCGAAATGGACGCGGCCTTCGCCGCCCACTACGCCTGGATCCGGATGCAGGCGGGCGACTGCGACACGGCACTCGTCTGCGGTCACGGCAAGGTTTCCGAGGGCGAGCCGCG
>VBLA01000075.1:0-4163 GCA_005879245.1 Deltaproteobacteria bacterium | reverse complement strand
GGTGGTCGAGCCGCTCCGGACGGGCTACGTGCCGCCCCTCGGGGAGAGCGCGGTTTGCCTCGTCCTGGCTGCCGAAGGCAAGGCGGAGCGGATGTGCGATCGTCCCGCATGGATCCACGGCACGGACCAGCGCATCGAGCTCCAGACGCTCGGGGCGCGCGACCTCTCGCGCAGTCCGAGCGCCCGGCTCGCGGCCGAGCGGGCGCTCGCCATGGCCGCGGTCCGGAGCGCCGCCGAGGTCGACCTCGTCGAGCTCTCCGCCGCCACGCCGGTCGAGGAGCTGATCCTCTGCGAGGCGCTCGACATCGACGCGGCCCCGTCGTCACCGACGGTCAACCCCTCGGGGGGGCCGCTCGTCGGGCACCCGTTGATGATGACCGGCCTCATCCGTCTCGGCGAAGCCTTCCGCCAGCTCGCGGGACAGGCGGGGGAGCACGCGGTGGCGGGTGCGCGGCGAGCGATCGCGCATGCCACGAACGGCCACTGTCTCCAGCAGAACCTCTTCTGGGTCCTGGGCACCGAGCGGAGGTGGACGTGAAGCGCCCGGTCGCGGTCGTGGGGGTCGGACAGACGCGCCACGCCTCGCGGCGGGCCGACGTCAGCATCGCGGAGCTCGTCCGCGAGGCGGTCGATCGCGCGCTCCTCGACGCGGGGCTCGAGCACCGGGACATCGACGCGGTCGTCGTGGGCAAGGCGCCCGATCAGCTCGAGGGCGTCATGCAACCCGAGCAGTTCCTGGCAGGGGCGCTGGGCGCGCATCTGAAGCCACTCATCCGCGTCCACACCGCCGGCTCGGTCGGCGCCTCGACGGCGATCACCGGCGTGACGCACGTCGCCTCGGGGCTCTTCGAGCGCGTCCTGGCGGTCGCCTTCGAGAAGCAATCCGAGGGGAACGCGATGTGGGCGCTGTCGCCGAAGATGCCGTTCACAGCGCCGCTCGTGGCGGGTGCGGGCGGCTTCTTCGCGCCCTACTGCCGCGCCTACATCGCCCGCACCGGCGCTCCGCCGCACATCGGCCCCACGATCGCCGCCAACGCGCGCGCGAACGCGGCGCGCAACGACTACGCGCACCTCCGGGAGCCGATGACGGTCGAGGACGTCACGAACTCGCCCGTCCTCTGGGACCCGATCCGCTATCTCGAGACCTGCCCGTCGTCGGACGGTGCCTGCGCGCTCGTCCTCGCCTCGGAAGAGACGGCGCGGAAGGGACCGCGGCGACCCGCGTGGGTCAAGTCCGCCGCGTCGTATGCCGAGGCGATGTGGGTCCCGGGGCGTGATCAGGTGAATCCGCTCGCCGGTCGGGTCTGCGCGAAGCACGTCTACGAACGCGCCGGCATCCGCGACCCCTGGCGCGAGATCCAGACGGCGGAGATCTACGTGCCGTTCTCGTGGTTCGAGGCGATGTGGCTCGAGAACCTCGGCTTCTGCGACGTCGGTCAGGGCTGGCGCGTCGTCGACCGCGGAGAGCAGCGGTTCGGCGCGCATCTCCCGATCAACCCCTCGGGCGGTGTCCTCTGCACGAACCCGATCGGCGCCTCGGGCATGCTCCGCCTCGGCGAGGCGGCGCTCCAGGTGATGGGGCGCGCCGGCGACCACCAGGTGGACGGCGTCAAGAACGCCCTCGGACATGCCTACGGCGGCGGTGCGCAGTACTTCGCCATGTGGGTTGTTTCGACGGAGCGCTGACCGCCGCACGGGCGTTCCGCGGCGTACGGCGGCGCTGCGAATGCGACGCTCGCCACGATCCTTCTCGCCTGCTCCTGTCGAGGCCGTAGCGTCCAGCTTGGCACCGGGGTTGCACCCTCCCTCATGATCGGCAGGGGGGGCCTCGCCCGAGCGCGGGAGTGGACGATCGGATCACCGGCACGCAGAACCGCCGCGCGCGGCGAGACCGCCGTCCCCGTGCAGCTCGGCCGCTATCGCATCAAGCAGGGCGTCCGGGGCGCCGTCCTGACGTGTGTCGAGGCGCCGACCGTGAGGGTGCGAATCCAGCACGGGCTCTGCGCGACGGCCACTGCCGCCCGCAGCTCGACCACCACGAAGGGTGCGTCCGTCCGTTCACGCTGGCCACCTGTGAGCAGGCGGTGGTCCTGATCCGGACCGGGCTCGATCTCCGCAAGCGCGACTGGACCGTCTTTGCCAACGACGCCGACCTGGACACGGTCCTCGCGATCTGGGTCCTCCTGAATCACATCCGTCTGAACGACGGCCGCGGAGCGACGCGGGCGCGGGTCATGCCGCTCCTGCGCCTCCAGGGCGTGATCGATGCGCTCGGGCTCGAGCAGCAGGATCTCTGTGGTCTTCCCCCGGAGGTGCTGACCGAGACCCAGACGTGGATCGAGCGGCTCCGCACGCCGGAACTCGCCGCCAAGGGCCGGGGACGCTGGCAGGACCTCGACCTGCTCGAGCACACCGCCGATCGACTGCGCGCCATCGATCGCCTCATCTATCCCCCGAAGCAGTCCGACGACCTCGAGGAGATCGATGAGCTCGTCCGTGTCCCGATCGCCAACGGACGGGTGGCGATCATCTGTCGCTCGGAGGTCGGCATCTACGAGGTGGAACGACAGCTGCGCCGCCTCCACGGCCGACGGCTCGCGGTGATCGTGCTGCAGCAGAGGACCTCCGTCTACACGCTGCGGCAGGTGGATGCGTATCTGCCCGCGACCCTCGCCAGCGTCTACGAGCGCCTGAATCTCATCGATCCGGCCGCCGGGGGTCATCGCTCCGCCAACCGGTGGGGCGGCTCGACCGAGATCGGGGGGTCACCGCGACGCAGCGGGACCCGGGTCACCCCGCAGCAGATCGCCAGCGTCTGCCAACGCGCCTACGGGAGGCCGAGGCTGCTCGAACGCCTCAGCCGGATCGGGGTCGCGGCGCTCGGGAGCGCCGCCATCATGCTCGCCGCGCTGGCTCCGCTCCTCATGCCCGGAGCGCCGGGCAATCTCGGTCCCCAGCCCGCGGTGCAGTTCTCGATGCTCCTTGCCGCGTTCGGCGGCGCGCTCTTCCTCACCCGAGGCTTTCGGGCGTCAGCGCTGTATGGCCTCCGGCGTCCCGCCCGGCTGGATTGGTTGAGCGTCGTCCCGGTCGCGGTCCTCGGCGCGCTCGCCGGCGGAGTGTGGATTCCCGCTGTGCACCTTCCCGGCCCGGCAACCGCCCTGCCGGCAGTGCCGGATCTCCTCGCCCTGCTCACGCTCCCGCTTGCTGCGGAAGTGATCTTCCGGGGACTCGTCCAGGGCAGCCTCGTCATGAGCTTCGCCATCCAGAGCTGCGGCGGTCCATGGTCCGTGTCGGCGCCGACGATCGTCTCGGCCGGGCTCTACGCGCTCTGGGGTGCCGTGCTCGGCTCCCCTTCGTTCGCACTCGCGCCCGCGCTGCTCCCCGATGCGACGCCCTCGCTGCCGCTCCTCGGAGCCTTCGTCTTCGGCGCGGGCTCCGCCATGGCCCGCGAACGATCCGAGAGCATCGGCGCGTCCATCCTGCTGCACTGGATCTGCGTCGCGACCGTCCTGCTCGCCCGCGCCTGGATCTCGCCGTAGACCGCTACCGCTACCAACCTCCGACGACCCTCACTTCTGGAGCAGCGTCTCCGCGGCCTTCGCGAACTCCTTGCCGCCCTCGGTATCGTCAGCGAGATCCGGCAGGGCGAACGGGACTTCCACACCTTTCCGGCAGGCGGGGCGCGCGCTCAGCTGAGTCATCCAGCGGCTCAGGTGTTCGAGGCCCTCGACCGAGATGCCCGACCACTTGTACGTGCGTACCCACGACCAGTTGGCGATGTCCGCGATCGAGTAGTCGCCGGCAAGCCACTCGTGGTCCGCGAGCCGCGTGTTCAGCACCTCGAACAGGCGGCGGCACTCGTTCTGGTAGCGGTCGATGGCCGGCTGGATCTTCTCGGGGAAGTAGCGGTAGAAGACGTTCGCCTGACCCATCATCGGGCCGATACCGCCCATCTGAAACATGAGCCACTGGATGACGATTGACCGCCCCTTGCGGTCGGTCGGGAGGAGGCGGCCCGCCTTCTCGGCGAGGTAGATCATGATCGCGCCCGACTCGAAGACCGCGAAGCCGCCCTCACCGCGGTCGACGATGGTCGGGATGCGGCCGTTCGGGTTGAGCATGAGATAGTCGGGCTTCTTCTGATCGCCGCCGAGCAGGTTCAC
>VBLA01000552.1 GCA_005879245.1 Deltaproteobacteria bacterium | reverse complement strand
ATATCGCCTTGCATTGAACGACGCGCGCACGGGTAGGGATTTTGCACAGGACGTAGATCTAAGGCCCGCAGACATCCTCCACGTGCCTCGGAGCCGCGTCGCGGACGTCAATCTCTTCGTCGAGCAATACATCCGCAGGAACCTGCCAGTGACGCCTGCGATCCCAATATTCTGATGTCAGAGGTCAGCCAGGGATTGGCGAACGCAGCGCCGCCGGTCGTGCGCGATCCCGCCCCGGCACCGGGCGCGGTCTACGCGGAACACTTCAAGCTCAGCGCGCAACCGTTCAGCCTGACGCCAGATCCGGCGTTCCTTTACCTTGGCCCCGCGCATCGCGAGGCGCTGGCGGCCGTCGAGTACGGCCTCACCGACCGCCGCGGCTTCGTCACCCTCGTGGGTGAAGTCGGCACGGGCAAGACGACACTCCTCTACAGCCTGCTCCGGCGGCTCGGGCCCGAGTTCCAGGTGGCCTACGTCACCTACACGCACCAGAGCGTCCGTCGGCTCCTGAACTCGGTGCTGAAGGACCTGGGGATCCCGGCGCCAGGAACCTCCAAGGCTGCTCTCATCCTCGCGCTCAACCGCCATCTGCGGCGACGGGGCGAGGAGGGCGGCACGACGGCCATCGTGGTCGACGAGGCGCAGAACCTGAGCGATCAAGCCTTCGAGGAGCTGCGACTCCTCTCGAACCTCGAGACGTGCACGCAGAAGCTCATCCAGATCGTGCTCGTGGGGCAGCCGGAGCTCGAGGACCGGCTCCGACGGCCACAGCTCCGGCAGATCCAGGATCGGGTGAGTGTTCGCAGCGTCGTCAACCCGCTCCCGGACAAGGAGATGCGGCGCTACATCGAGCACCGTCTCCAGCTGGTCGGGGGGACGGCGGACGCGCTCTTCATGCCGTGGGCTCTACGCCTGATCATCCGGCGGGCCGCCGGCATTCCCCGGCGCGCGAACATCCTGTGTCACAACGCCTTGCTGTTCGCCTACGGACGGAATCTGCCCCGCGTGACGGTGCGCATCGCCCGCGAGGCGATCGCCGACAGACAGCGGCGCTGGTGGCCTTCCACCCGCTGCGGTCCTCGCCGCCGGCCGTCGTTGTCACGGCCGACCCGGGTGAGACGGCACCGCCGGCCGTTCCTCCGCGGGTCGATAGCCGGGTGGCTGCGACGGACCCCGCTCCGCGGCCTCCGGTCGTCGATGAGCTGGCGGGCGGTGCGGCGTCGGAGGAGGCGGCGCCGGCCGCCGCCGTGCGACCGGCGAGCGACGAGCCGGCAGCGGTCACCCCACGGACGGCAGCGGCGGCGCCGCTTTCCGTGACCGTTCCACGGGGCGCCCACCTTCTCGCTCTGGCTCGCGGGATCTACGGCCAGGATCTGCAAGGCGCGAGGGCGGAGGAGCTCCTGGCCGAGGTGCGTCGCCTCAACCCTCAGCTGAAGGACCCGAACGTCATCCACGCGGGCGACTCGCTCCTGTTGCCGCCCGCGCTGGCCGGATCGCTCCGCCCCAACGGCACATCCGTACGATGAGTGACTATTTCCACGCTCTCAACCGACGCCCGAACATCGCCGTGTTCGTACGCGCACCGCAGCAAACGCTGCGGACCCCCTACCCCGTGCGGCGGCTCGCGCCCGGTGAGATGCCGGCAGAGTACGCCCGGCTGCGCGATAAGCTGATGGTCGCGGCCCACGACCGGCCCCTCAGAACTCTCGTCTTCGCCGGGTGCGAAGGCGGGGAGGGGTGCACGCGGGTGACGCGGGAATTTGCCGAGGCGCTCGCGAGCTCAGGGCTGAATATGCTGCTCGTGGACGCCGATCTACGGACTTCCGACCTCACGGCGGGCGTCGCAACTAGCGGTCCCGACCTGACGGAGATCGTAGCCGAGAGGGGAACCCTGACGGGGGTGGAGTGGGGCAACGGGCGGCTCGCGGTCATTTCCAGCCCGGCATGCCATCAGGACAAGGAGCGTTTTTTCAGAGCTCCCGAGTTTGCCACCTGGCTGGAGGACCAGCGCCAGGGCCACGACTACGTCCTGCTCGATGCTCCGCCGCTCCTCCGCCACGCGGAGGGCATCCTGGTCAGCCGGCTCTGCGACGGCGTGGTCATCGTCGTCCAGGCCGAGGCGACCAGGCGGGAAAGTCTCGTCCGCGCCCGTGAGCAGCTGGAGCGCGCGGAGGCCAACATCGTCGGCGTCGTGTTGAATCGTGCGCGTGATCACGTTCCAGCGTTCCTCCGACCGTATATTTCGACCGAATGAAGGTCATCCGGACATGTCTGCCGAGGGGGTTCAGGTTTCGCTGCGACCGGGGTGAGTGAGGCTCCGGTGGCATCAGCGATAGCGTCACGGCGCGAGACCCTCTCGCACCCGTCGGGCGGAGCTATGTACGCTGAGTTCCACGTCGCGTTTGGGGTTTGCTAAGGCCTATGAACGAGTGGCTATCGTTCGAGGACGCACTTCTCATAGTGGTACGGCAGCGGCGGATCATTCTGGGCGTGTTTGCCTCCGTCGTGGCGATAGCCACAACGTGGATCTTGTTTCTCACGCCGCAGTATCGGGCGGCCGCGAAGATCCTGTTTGCCACCGACCGGGCGGACATATCGACCTCATCGGAGCGACCGACGGAACTGGTCCGGACGACTGAGGTCTCCGAGAACGAGCTGAATTCACAACTCCAGATACTGCAGAGCCGCGACCTCATCGAGGAGGTCCTGAACGGCTTGGGCGTACCGGCTGAAGAGCCGTCCGCCGACCACGATAGCTCGACATTCCCCACCAAGATCGTCAACTTTCCGGGAAATATTTTGCGCGCTGTATACGCGCGCTTTAAGGACTCCGACGCTATCGAACCTAGCAGCCCCCTCTACTGGGCAGTTCTTGGTGCCCTCAAGGGCATCGAGGCTACGCACATCAGGAATACCAACGTCATTGAGCTCGCCTTCACAGGACCCGACCCGAGGTGGGCTCGTGAATTCGTGAACCGGCTCGCGACCGCATACGTCGAGCGGCACGCCCGACTGCAGCAGATCACGGAGGCAGAGGACTTCTTTACCCGACAGAGTCAGCTCCTACATAAGAAGCTGGCGGAGTCCGAGGCG
>VBLA01000039.1 GCA_005879245.1 Deltaproteobacteria bacterium | reverse complement strand
CCGTTCTACCAGCACCTCTCGCAGACCTTCGCCGGCTCCCACGAGTACATGGCGATCGAACAGCTCTGCCTGCTGGTGGAGAGCGGGCGCTACGACCTGATCGTCGTCGACACGCCGCCCACGCGCCACGCACTCGACTTCCTCGAGGCGCCGCGGCGCATCGGGGATTTTCTCGATCGGAAGATCATCCGTTGGTTCCTGCGGCCCTACTTCTCCGCCGGATGGTCCGCGCTCCGGGCCATGAACCGGACGGCGGGGTTCCTCCTCCGACGCCTCGAGCAGGCGACGGGAGTCTCGGCGCTGGCCGAGATTTCGGACTTCTTCTCGAGCATGAGCGAGCTCTTCGAGAACTTCCAGAGCCGGGTCGATCGCGCCCACGAAGTGCTGCGCGGCCGGGAGACCGCCTTCGTCCTGGTGAGCGGCCCCGAGGAGCAAGTCCTGGGCGACGCCGACTATCTCTCGACGAAGATGGCGGAGCTGCGCATGCCGCTCAAGGGCGTCGTGCTGAACCGCGTGCATCGCGAGTTCCGTCCGCGGGGCGGCCGGGGGCTCGGCGGGGACGACCTGGGACCCGAGGACGCGGAGCGGGTGGCGCAGGTGGTCGCCCGTGCCGTGGGCGGCAGCGGCCGGGAGGCACGGGAGCTCGCGGAGAACTTCATCGCCTACCAGGCGCTCGCCCGCGGCGAATCGCTCCGCATCGAGCAGTTTCGCGTCGGACTGCCACGCGGGGTGCCGGTGGTTCAGGTGCCGAACTTCGCGCGCGACATCCACGATCTCGCCAGCTTGGCGGCGATGCACGCGTACCTGTTCGGGACGGCCCGCGCCGCGGCGTGAGATCGCTCGCCCGGAGGCGGGGGCGACGTCTCCGCTTCGGTTCGGCGCCGGGTGGCGCGTCTTCGCCTCGGGCGAGCGTATCGTCGGCGCCTCACAGGCGCTCCGACTTCGCCCCCGCCTCCGGGCTCGGGCTAGCGCGCCGCGCCGTTCGCCGCCCACTCGGCGGCGGCGCTCAGGGTTCCCCAGCGGCGACAGCCGGGGCAGTACCCATCCCACGTGTCGGCCGGTCGCTGGCAGCTCGTGCAGCGGAACGACGCGAGGAAGCCGCCGTCCGAGCCGAAGGCCCGCGCGAAGCTCTCGGCGGCGAGCTTGTCGTTGCCACGGCGCCGGTGCAGCTCGCCCCAGAGCGCGTGCGTGACGGCGTGGGAGGCGAGCGCCTCGGGAAGGCCGGCGAGTGCTTCGGACGCCTGGTCGAGTGCCCCGGTGACGATCAGGTGGCGCGCGAAGAGCAGGAGCACCGCCTGCGCCTCGGGATGGCGGCGCACCGTCCGGCGGTAGAGCCGCGTCGTGCGCTCGGGCCGGCCGCGGCTGGCGTGCAACCGCTCGAGCCGCTCGAGGAGCACCGCCGCCGGCTGGTGACGGAGGGCGCGCTCCCAGACCCGCCGCGCAGAGACCCGTCGACCGGCGTGCGCGAGGTGATCGCCGGCACTCACCCACGCAGGGAGGAACGACGGCTCCTCGCGCGCGAGCCTGAGGAGGAGGCGCGCAACGCGGCGCCCGTCCGTCTCGGCGAACGCGGCCTGGTAGCGGAGCCCGCGCAGCGTGCCCTCCTCGCCGGCCAGCGCCGCGGCTCCCCGGATGCCGAGCATGATCTCGCCTTGCAGGCGAAGCGCATCGTTCCAGCGCCCGTCCGCGGTGTAGAGATCCCGCAGCCGGCGGGCAAGGCGCGGACTCTGCGGCTGCCCGAGGCGCGCGCGCTCGAGCGCCTCGCCCGCCGCGCGGAGATCGCCGCTCCGCTCCGCGGCCTCGGCCAGCAGGTCGAGCAGGCGAGGGTCGAGACCGACGCGTGCGAGCCCCTGATCGAGGAGTGAACGCGCCGCTGCGGGATCGCCCTCCTGGAGATGCGTCTCGGCGAGGAGGGCGATCCGTCCCGCGTCGTCTGGCACGCCCCGTTCATCCCGCAGCAGCTCCGCCCGCGCCCGCGAGTAGTCGCCGGCCCACACGAGTGCGCGCGCCCGGTCGGTGAGCGCGGCGCGCCGCGCCTCGTGCCGTGTCCGGCGCCGCGCTCGCCAGCTGTGCCACCCGCGTCGCCCCGCGCGCACGACCGCGGCGAGCCCGACGAGGCAGCCGCCTGCCGCAAAGGCGGTGAGCAGCGCTGCCGCCAGCGGCGGGGTGTAGCTCCGACGGGGCGTCACGTGCACGACGACCGGGTCGGGGTTCAGGAAGACGACGTAGCCCGCTCCGATCAGGAAGAGCGCCGCGATTACCGCGCCGAGCCAGCGTGTCACCTGCGTCTCCTGCGCCGCCCCGGTGGGCGGCGCCGCACCCGCTCAGCCGCTCTCGGTTCCCGTCTTCTGGCTGCGCGCCTGGCTCTGGAACGGCTCGGGCAGCTCGACCCGCGGCGCCCGCGCCCAGAGCCGGTCGAGGTCGTAGAACTGGCGCACGGGGACGTAGAAGATGTGGATCACGACGTCGCCGTAGTCCATGAGCACCCACTGCGCGCGCGGCAGGCCTTCGATGGAGAGCGGCCGCACCCCCTGGCGGGCGAGGTGCGCCTCGATTCCCTCGGCGATCGCCTGCACCTGGGTGTCGGAGCGACCGTTGCAGATCACGAAGTAGTCCGCGATCGAGGAGATCCGGCCCGTCTCAAGCACCGCAAGGTCGTACGCCTTGCGATCCAGGGCGGCGCGCGTGCACTCGAGTGCCCGCTGCCATCCTGCGAGCACGGTCAACGCCGAACGTCCTCCTGACGGTAGAGCCCGCGCTCGACGATGTACGCCTCGACTGCCGGTGACACGAGGAAACGGATCGACCGGCGGGCAGCGACGTGGGCGCGGATGGTGGCGGCCGAGATGTCGAGGGCGGTGATGCGCTGGAAGGTCAGCACGTGCCCCGACGCGTGGCGGAACGACTCACTGATCGGATCGTACCGAAACGCCTCCCGAGCCGCAAGGGGAATCTGCGCGGGCGTGAGCCCATCGGGGCAGGGTGGACGGGTCACCACGACGACGTCGCTCAGGCCGAATATCTCCGCGAAATCCTTCCAGGTGTGGAGCTCCCGGAAGGCGTCGAGCCCGAGGATGAAGACCAGGCGGACCTCCCCGAGCTGATTCCGCAGGGCCCGGAGCGTGTCGATCGAGTATGATGGCCCCGGCCGCTCGAGCTCGATTGCCGAGGTGCGGAAGTCGGCCAGGTCCGCGATCGCAAGCTCGACCATGCGGAGGCGGTCCGGAGCGGGAGCAAGCTCCCCGGCACTCTTGTGGGGCGGTGCTGCCGCGGGCACGAACCGGACTTCGTCCAGCCCGACCCGCTCGCGAACCTCCTCCGCGGCGCGGAGGTGCCCGAGATGGATCGGGTTGAAGGTCCCCCCGAAGATCCCGATGCCTCCCGGCTGCCTCACTCGCGGATCTGACCGGCGCCCTGGACCTGGTACTTGTAGGTGGTGAGCTCGCGGAGGCCCATCGGGCCCCGGGCGTGCAGGCGGTTCGTGCTGATCCCCACCTCGGCGCCGAAGCCGAACTCGTAGCCGTCGGTGAAGCGGGTCGAGGCATTGACGAACACGGCCGCCGCGTCGACCTCGGCCAGGAAGCGGCGCGCGGCGGCGTAGTCCTCGGTGACGATCGCCTCGGCCAGGCTCGTGCCGTGCTGCGCGATGAAGCCGAGCGCCGCGTCGAGCGACGGTACGATGCAGATGCTGAGGATGAGATCGAGGTACTCGGTGTCCCAGTCGGCGTCGCTCGCCGCGACGAGGTCCGGGACGAGCCGCCGGCTCGCCGGACAGCCGCGCACCTCGCAGCCCGCGCCACGGAGCGCGCCGACGATCTGCGGGAGGAAGCGCGGCGCCGCGTCCTCTTGCACGAGCAGGTTCTCGATCGCGTTGCACACGCTCGGGCGCTGGACCTTCGCGTTGAGACAGATGCGCTCCGCCATGGCGAGGTCGGCGGCCGCGTCGACGTAGAGGTGGCAGATGCCCTCGAAATGCTTCACGACCGGGATGCGGCTCTCCTCCAGGATCATGTGCTTGAGGGTCTCGCCGCCGCGCGCGATGACGACGTCGATGCGGTCGTCGCGACGCAGCAGGCCGCGCGTGACGTCGCGGCCGCCCTCCACGAGCTGCACGGCCGCCCGCGGCAGCCCGGCCTGCACGAGCTCCGCCCGGATGGCGTCGCCGATGGCGGCGCTCGTCGCCTGCGCCTCGGAGCCGCCCTTCAGGAGGACGGCGTTGGCGGTCTTGAGGCAGAGGCCGGCGGAGTCGGCGGTGACGTTCGGACGCGACTCGTAGATCGAGAGGACGACGCCGATCGGCACCCGCACCTGCGCGATCTCGAGCCCGTTCGGCCGTCGCCACGCGGCGATCGTCTCGCCTATGGGGTCGGGCAGCCCCGCGATCTCCTCGAGCCCACGCGCCATCTGGTCGATCCGGCGGGGCGTGAGCGTCAGCCGGTCGACGAAGGCCGCGCTCTCGCCGGCCGCACGGGCGCGCTCCACGTCGGACTGGTTGGCGGCGAGCACCCGGGCCTCATCCCGCCGGAGCCGGGCGGCGGCCGCGCGCAACGCGGCGTCCTTGACCCGCGTCGACGCGCCGGCCAGCGCGGACGCCGCCGCACGGGCGTCCCCCGAGAGCGCCTCCACCATGCGCGCTGCCTCGATCGCCTCCATCGGACGCTGAGTCTAGACCGCGGGCGGCGCCGGTGCCACCGGCACGCTCCGGCGCGCCGTCCGGTGAACGGCGCGCGGGTTTCGTCTCTTCGGGCATTCTCGGTATCCTCCCACCCCACGTCACCCGGCGCGGTGTGATGCGATCCGCTGCTCCTCACGCCCTCAGCTTGAGCGTCGTCTGGATCGTCGCGGCGATCTACCTCCACAGCTTTGCGTACCGGGGCTGGATCCCACACGACGAGGGATGTCTCGCGCACAGCGCGGAGCGCGTCCTCGCAGGAGAGCTACCACACCGGGATTTCGACGAGCTCTACACCGGCGGGCTGAGCTTCCTCTACGCGCTGAGCTTCGAGGCGCTCGGTGTCAAGCTCACCTCCATACGAGCCGTCCTGCTCCTCTTCTCGTTGCTCTACGTCCCCGCCCTCTATCTCATCGCCGCGCGGTTCGTTCCGCCAGCCATCGCTGGGCTCGTGGTCCTGCTGTGCGTTGCCTGGAGCGTGCCGAACTACTTCGCTGGCCTCCCGTCCTGGTACAATCTCTTCTTCGCGACGTTCGGAGCCCAGGCGCTCCTCCGTCACCTGGATACCGACCGCCGTCGCTGGCTGTTCGTCGCGGGTCTGTGGGGCGGGCTCAGCTTCCTCGTGAAGTCCATCGGGGTGTACTACGTCGCCGCCGCGGTCGTGTTCCTCGTGTACCGAGAGCAGAACGGGGCCCCGCACGACCGGCAGCTCGCTCGGTCCACCGGCGTTCTCGTCCTCAAGGCGCTCGGTGCGGGGGTCTTCGTGCTGCTCCTCCTGGGCCTCGTTCGTCCCCGCCTGGCCCCCATGGAAGTGCTGCATTTCGTGGTCCCGGGTGGCGCAATCTGCGGACTCGTTGTGTGGAGCGAATGGCGGGATGGTCGGGGTCCGTTCAGGGTGCGAGCCGCGAGGCTCGTCCGACCGCTGCTCGCATTTGGCGCCGGGGTCGTCGCGCCCGTCGGGGTCTTCCTGCTGCCGTACTGCGTAGGAGGATCGTTGCGGGACGTTTGGCGAGGCGTCTTCATCCTCCCGCGGCGCCGGCTGGAAGCTGCCGCCTTCGGGCTCCCTCCGGCCTGGACGGTGCTCGCCGCCCTTCCTTTCATTGCGACGCTCGCTTTCCCGATCGCGCTTCCCAGGCGAGTCGAGCAGGCGGTCCTCGGAATCGTCGTGCTGCTCCTGGCGGGCATCGTCATGTCGGCGAACCATGAGCCCGTCTTTCATGCCGTTTGGTACTCCGTCCGCCCGATCTGCCCGGCCGCCGTCATCATCGGCTGCCTCGCCCTGACCTCGCCATCGCGTGCGGCTACTCTCGCGCCCAAGCGGCGACTCGAGTTGTTCCTTCTCCTCGCGGTCGCGGCCTTGGGAAGCCTCGTGCAGTACCCGTATTCGCACGGGATCTACTTCTGCTACGCCGCTCCCCTCGTCATCCTCGCCGACGGCGACCGCCTCGCGCATCGCAAGCACTGGATCGCCTACGCCCTGAAGCCGTCGGGCGCGCTTCACCTCGACGCGGGCGCCGAGCACGCCGTAGCCGAGAGCGGGCGGAGCCTCCTGCCCTCGGGGGTACGCGCGATCGAGGGCAGCTTTGGCGTCGGGGACTGCGTCCGCTGCATCGGCCCCGACGGCCGCGAGTTCGCGCGCGGGCTGGTCAACTACACCGCGGCCGAGCTCGACAAGATCAAGGGCGTGCACACGCGCGAGGTCGAGCGCTTGCTCGGCTACAAGGCGAGCGACGAGGTGATCCACCGCGACGACCTGGTCGTGCTCGGGACGGCCGGGACGCCGGAGGCGTGACCTCTCGGGTCGGCGACGTCAGTCTCGCCAGCGTACGCTGTACCGAGGAAGCGCGGTCTCGTTGGGAAAGCGTGTCAGCAGCGCATCGAGAAGATCTCGAGCGATCCAGGTCGTGAAGTCCGGGTTCCAGTTGATCACTACCACCTTCGCCTGCTTCTCTTCCAGGGCCGAGAGAATGCGCTGGGTCCGAGGGGCGAGATCGCTTCCGAGATCCTGATCGAAGAAATCGTACAGCGTGCGCGTGGGGTTCCTGCGTGCCGAGAGAAAATACACGTGCGGGGCATCGGGTGCCGCGTAGATGAAGGCGCCCGGTGCTGAGTGGGTCTGAATCTCCTTCACCAGGCGGGTGTACAGCTCCTGGTCGCTCGCCCGGACCTCCAGCCCGCCGCGGTCGAGGGCGAGCGTCGCTCGCTCTCCTGGCGGCCCCGCGAGGTTGCGGGTGTTGCTCCTGTTGAGCGA
>VBLA01000547.1 GCA_005879245.1 Deltaproteobacteria bacterium | reverse complement strand
TGCGCCTCGGTAAGGGAAGCGGATCCGGGTCGGAATAAGTGGCCAAATGGCGGGCTATCGGTGGTGGTAGCTGCGCCGATCTCGCCCACGAGCGCGGTCACCTGCGCCTGTTCAGCCGGCTTCCTGGCGGTCGGCCTGGGGCGACATCGTGAGCCAACCGCGCGGAGCAGCAATGGTTTTCGCCCGCTGACACGGAATTACGGCGGACTTTGCAACCAAGGGCGTCCATCGTGGTCCCGGAAGGCGTCACCTGCTGGTCCTCGCGATCGTCAGTGTCGCGCTCCGGCGAACCTCGGAATCGGGACACTAGACCGCCCGGCCGCCCGCCTCGACGGGGCCGAATCGCCCCCGTGATCTGCAAGCCGACCACGCCCCGGATCGCGGCGGCCGAGACCACCTTGACTGCACGTCATTCCTGGAGCGATGCTCCGATTGTCGCTCACGGCTCGGTCGACGCGAGAGCGCCGAGATGCTCAACAGGGCAATGACCCGTTCGCTGGTCGGTGGCCTCTTGGTCGTGCTGGCGTACGGACCTTCCATCGCTTGGGGTGCGCCGTGCAGCCAGGCCTGCAAGGACGAGATCGCGGCGTGCGTCGGTGCGGAGTGCCAGAGCCTGTCGACGAAAAAGCTGCGGCGGCACTGCAAGCGGATCTGCGCCAAGACGATCGTCAAGGACTGCTACAGCGATCTCAGCGTCTGCGGGGCGACGACGGCGCGCCCGGTGCGGCAACCGACGGGGGGATCGGGCGGTCAGCCGCCATCTGGCGGTTGGTAGCCGAGCGGGCCGCGCTTCTCGCGATCGGGGTGGCGCTCGCCGTGTCGTGCGCGGGCGAGCCCGATCGCCGGGTGCCCGCTGATCCGAAGGCCGCCGCCCTGGAGCGGCTGCACGTGTTCGAGGAAGCGCGCCGCACCACGACCGACTTCCGCTCGCTTCCCAGCGCCGCGGAAGCGTTCGGCCCCGATCCGGTTGCCGTCCGGAGACTACCGGGCACGCTCTTCTTGGTCGGCCTTCTCCGGGGCCGCTCCGTGATCGTGCTGCTCGATGAGCAGCTCCGCGAGATCGAGCGCCACGAGGCCCCCGCCTCCCCTACGGGCCTCGCCGTGAGCCCGAAGGGTGAGGTCTTCGTGAGTGGCGAGCTCAGCAGCGACATCGCGCGCTACGCGCTGCGCGACGGCGCGCTGCGGCAGGTGGGGTCGATTCCCATGGGCGGCGTTCGCTCCATCCGTGCGATCGCGTATGGCCAGGAGGGCGTGCTCTACGTGGTCGAAGACCACGACCACAGGCTTCTCACCGTCTCTGTCGATCACGGCACAGTCCTCGCGGGCGCGGAGGAGCCCATCGGGCTCGGACCACGAACCGTCTTGCGGACCGAGCGGCACGTTGTTGTGAATTGCGTCCTCTCGCACACGGTCGTGGTCCTGCCGGTCGATGGGCAGGGTATCCCGCGCCGCGACGGCGCGGCGCGCATCACGCACGACGGTCCGTTCTGGGCGGTCGACGCGAAGGAGACGCGCGCTGGCCTCCTGCTCGCCATGGGCGGCGTCGAGGACCACCCGCTCGACCGGAGACAGGGATCGTTCGGCTACATCGATTCGTTCGTGTACGTCTACCGGGTGAGCGGAACACCGCCCTCCGCCGGGCGGCTGGTCGCGCTCAACGCATCCGCTCTCGGCGTCGTGACGCCGAAGGCCGTTGCCCTGCGTTCCGACGGCGAAGACGTCCGCCTTCGCCTGACGGGCTACGGGGACGCCACGCTCGCGGAGCTCAGCTGGGCTCCGCCTCGTCTCACGAGCAAGGGCATGTGGCAGCACCCCGAGGTGGTGACGCGCCGGTTCGTGCCGGGAACCGTCGGGCCGCCGCTCGAAGGAGGCACGACGCTCTTTGCCGATCCGCTCCTCGATGCCTGGATCGTCGACGACGGGATCGGGCCTCGCGTCGTGCCCGTCCCCGACCCGGGCCACGAGTCGTCGCGCAGCGTCGCGTCACGCGTCGGAGAGGCGCTCTTCTTCACGACGCTGATGGCGCCGTGGAATCGCACGGCCTCTTCAACAACCGACCCTACTTCTCCCGGGCGCTCGATCCGGACCTGACGACGATGACTCACAACGAGTTTCGCGTCGCCGGCTTGAGGAGCCGCCACGATCCGTGGTTCTCCCTCGGGGTCGCCCAGGCGCCGTGGCTCGCGTACCTCGGTGTGGGCGCGGACCCGCTGTCACCCGAAGAGCTCCGGCAGGCGCTCATGGTGTTCTTCATGGAGTTCAACCATCGGGCCAACCCCTCGGTGCTGGGCCGCTCGACCTGGTCGGCGGAAGAGCGAAGGGGCGCGGAGATATTCCGTGACCGCTGCGAGGGCTGCCACCAGGCCCGGCTGGTGACCGATCGCGTCGCATCCCGGGTGCCCTTCGACGAGTGGGAGCGCCTGGTCATGACGGCGCGGGGACCGATCGTCTGGGCGCGCGACACCTACGAGAAGACGGGCGTCGTGCCCTATGTCCACGAGTCGGGTACGCGCGTGCCCTCGCTCCGGCGTCTGTACAAGAAGCGACCCTACTTCACGAATGGCTCCGCCGCCGACCTGGAGGACGTCCTGCGCCGAGCGGGGTTCTCGGGCGGGCTCTTCCTGCACGGCGGAGCCGCTGACGACACCGGCAAGCTCGATTCCGCCTCGCGGACGGCGCTCCTCGCGTTTCTCGACCTGTTGTGACGCCCGCCCCGCGGGTCGCGGCGAAGCCGATCGAACGCGTTCGAGTAGCCGGTCAGCGCTGGGAGATCAGCCCCGCAGTCTCCAGGTCGTGGCACAACCGCACGACCAGCTCGACATCCACGGCCAGCTCCCTCGCGAGGTCCGCCGCCGTGAGCTTTCGGGGACGTTCTGCGATGAAGGTGAGGATGAGTGCCTCAAGACGAGAACGAGGTGGCATTCTGCACGGCTCGTCCGGCTGGCGACGCGGGGCAACTTGGCAATAGGCCACGGCTTTCCGGAGGTGGCGACGGAATTACAGACGGCGCCGCTGAGGTCGCCATCGCGAAGTCTAGTCGCAGACGTCTCGGCGTTAATTCAGTAGGGCACGCTCTCCGGAATCAGGCGCCTCCGCTCGCGCTCCGGAATTTCGACCGGCGTCGGCGCGTGTCGGCCCACGCCCGAGGTCGGGTGGCCCGTCGGCT
>VBLA01000546.1 GCA_005879245.1 Deltaproteobacteria bacterium | reverse complement strand
GTGTACGGGGTCAGGTGCACCTGCGTACCCCGGTGGGGTCGGGCCAGGTGTGCACGGAGGACCGCGGCGGCCGTGCCACCGGATCCGAGGGTTGCAAGGAGGATCAGGAAGGCGATGAGGCGCCGCACACGTCCTTGTCACGCAGGCGGCGGGAGCGGTCAAGGCCCGTGGCCGATGGCCACGGGCCTCTTTCTGGCTAAACGATCGCCGAGCTCTGTCCCCCGCTCTGCGGAAGCCCGCGCTGGCGGGCGAGGTCACGGATCGCCTTCCACGCAAGCTTGGACGGCTGGGCATGGGCGTTCTCCCACCGGTTCACGGTCGATACGGTCACCGCGATCTCGTGGGCGAACTCCTCCTGCGTCATGCCGAGTTGCTGGCGTAACTGGCGCACGAGTGAACGCGTGCTATCAGGCATGCCGGGGGACGCAGCAACCGACGTGCCACGGCCAGGCGAGCGCGCGCGACCGCCCGCTCTGGTGTGCGCCTGGGGCTGGCGCCAAAAAGTCGACTCGGCGACCAAATCACGCCGCCCGCCTTGCGAGCGAGATGCACCCCCCGCTATGCCGACCGCCATGATCTATCTCCACGAGGTGCACGAGGTCCTGGGCGGCAAGATGGAGGAGTTCTCGGACGCGCTCCGCACCCGCTGGCGCCCGCTGCTCGAGGAGGACGGCCAGGCCCGTCTCCTCTGGTACTGGGAGCTGACCCACGGCACGGGTCCGAGCTACCAGGCCGTGTCGATCGCGGCGGTGCACGACTGGACCACCTGGGGGACCCTCGCGGAGAGCCGCCGGGCGCGGGACTGGCAACGCGAGGCGTGCGCGCTCCGGCGCGAGGTCACTGCCAAGATTTTGTTGCCCACGCCCTGGTCGCCCCTCCCCGAGCCGGATCTGACCATCCGGCCGGCGGCCGTCGAGACCGGCACGCCCTCACTCTACCTCCACGACACGGGCTGGCCCTTCTCGGGCAAGCTCGAGGAGTACGTCGAGGCGCTCGGCACGATCTTCCATCCCCAGACCAAGCAGACGCGCATGATCTCGGTCGTCGCCTGCTGGACGACGGCGCCCGGGACGGGCCGCCATCACGAGGTCCTCCTCCTGCAGCGGATCGAGAACTGGGAGCAGTTCTCGCACCTCATCACCCGCGGCGAGCAAGGCCACCAGCGCCGCGGCTGGATGCTAGAGGGCCTACGCTACCGCGACCGCTGGGAATCAAAGCTACTACGCTGCGCCCCCTGGTCCCCCCAGTAGCGGCCGACGATCCGACCGTGCGACCGTCTGCGGAGCGCGGCCGAGCCGCGCCCCGCACGCCCCGAGCGCGCAAAGCGCGCGAGCAACAACGGGGAGCCGCGCGCGTCAGCGCGCGGCGACGGGGTCCGGGGGCATCGGAAGCGCGCAGCCCGCGCAGCGGGCGAGCACTGGACGGGCCCCCGGGATCAATTGATCACAGGCAGAGGCCCGAGATCGCAACCGTTGACGGGGTCCCAGTCGTAGTACGCACCCGGCAGGATGCACATGTCGTCGTCCGACGTGAACCCGAAGACCAGGTTCGCCTCGACGCAGTTCCCCGTGAAGGTTCGATCCGGGAAGGCAGGATCGGACGCCGGGCACTCGGCTGCATCCGGCCCAGCCTGCGTACAGCGCTTGGCCGCGCCGCCGGTGATGTTCTTCCGCGCCGCGAACTGGTCGAGGATCGACCGCCCGGGCGCCTCGCCCGGCGTCTCCTCGCACCCGAGCTTGGCCGGGACGGTGCTGGCGTCGCTCCCGTTGTCGTGCGTGCACTCGTAGGCGAGCGCTTGCCCCGGGGAGACGAGGAGCGGCCAGTTCGCAGGTAGCGGCTGGTCCGTGCGCGGCCACTGGCCCGGGTCGGAGTAGTCGGTCGCCTCGAAGAGCGGGGTTTGTGACCCGTCATGGTCGACGAAGTTGACAGTGAACTTCTTGCCGCGCTTGTGCATGTGGGAGCGTGCTCACCTGGTGCGGCGGGACCTTGAGGAAGCCGTTCGCCACCACCTCGAAGATGGGGGTCAGGTAGCGCTTCACCGTATGCGGCTTCGAGGGCATGATCTTGATCTTCACCGACGCGTGCTGCGTCTCGTCGGTGCCGTTGATCCAGTGGCTGTTCAGGATGAGCCCGAACGCCTTCTTGTTCGCTCCCGCGACGGTCGGCAGGATCTGAGTGGCGAGGCCGGGCGGAGCCATCTGCAAGCTGCGCTCGCTCTGCGAGCCACCAATCAACACGCGGGTGGTCGTGTCGGTGGGACCGAAGTCGATACACCCCTTGCTGTCCTTTATTACTCCCTGGAGCGCCGCGAACTCGTCGAGGCGGGTTCCGGTGTAGGCATAGAGCAGGAAATGATGGCTCGTGAAGTCCTTCTTGTTGCCGTGGTTCACGATGAGCGTCCCTGCTGCGTCGAAGGGTTCGCTCCGTGGGAGCTTGACGAACGTACACACCTCCCGATCGCTCCGGGGCGGCACGGAGAAGCGCGGGAACTTGAGGTTGATCGACTTCGTGTGCCCGGCGCTCGCCATGGGTGGTGTGGCGAACACACCGAGTGATGCAGCAACGACGACGAGCAGAATCCGATGGAAAATCGCCATGGTGGTATGCTAACGACCTCTACTGCCACGTCAACCCGAGCTTGGCCCAAGCCGTCGAAAGCGGGGTACGAACCGCCCCCACCGGAGCCTACCGGCGGGTCTCTTAGGCCCGGCAGGCCGGCATGACCTCTCGCACGAAGAGCTCGAGCCCTTCCCAGTCAAACGGTGCGCGCAGCGCAAGAATCACCCACTCGGCCCCGCCGTCCGCGTAGGCGCCGATCCGCTCGATCACCTCGGGCGGCGTGCCGACCAGCACGCCCGGCCGGATGAAGTCCGTCATGGGCCCGAACATGAGGCGCAGGTTCTCTTCCTGTCGCCGAACGGCGCCGCCGTCCGCGCCCACCGCGAGCCCGAGGTTCACCGTGCGGGTGATGGCGTGGGGATCGCGTTCCTCCCGCTCGCACCACTGGTCGAGCACGCGGTTCCGCTGCAGGAAGACCTCGGGCGCGAGGAACGGCACGTTCCAGCCGTCGGCGTGGCGGGCGACGATCCGGAGGAGCCGCCGCTCGCCCTGCCCACCGATCCAGATGCGGAGTCGCGGCTGGAGCGGGCGGGGGAGACAGAGGGCGTCGACGAGCTGCACGTGGCGTCCGGCGAAGGTGACCCGCTCCCCTTCGAAGAGCCGCCGCAGCACGATCGCCTGCTCCTCGAGCTGATCGAGACGGTCGCGGATGGGCGGGAACGGGACGCCGAAGGCGCGCGACTCGATCTCGTTCCATCCCGCGCCGAGCCCGAGCTCGCAGCGGCCGCCACTCAGGTGGTCGACCGTCACCGCCGCCTTGGCGAGGGACCCGACCGACCGGTAGCACACGCAGAAGACGAGGCAGCCCACGCGCACCCTGCGCGTCTCGGCGGCGAGCGCAGCCATGCTCGCCACGCCCTCGAATGCCGGCTTCGCCGGATCGTTCAGATCGGAGACGGAGTAGAGGTGATCCCAGACCGAGCACCAGTGGAACCCCTGCTCATCCGCGATCCGCCACAGACGGCGCAGGTCGTCGATCGAACAATCCTGCGGTCCCGCGTGGATGCCGAAGCGCATGACCGCGGTGTACACCAGGAGCCGGCTCGGTGCCTAGGAGTCAGACCCGGCGCCGACGGCTTCGCTGGTCCCCGTCCGGGCGCCCGCGCGGGACGAGGTGCAGCGTCGCTGCCAGCTCCTCGAGCCACTGCTCGGTCGAACCGAAGGTGAGCTCTGCCTCCTTGGCCCGCGCCGAGTACCGATGGAGCTCGTGCTCCACCACGTACCCGGCC
>VBLA01000038.1 GCA_005879245.1 Deltaproteobacteria bacterium | reverse complement strand
CGGGCCCATGGGCCGATACGCCTGGTTCATCGGCGGCGTCGCAACGTGGTTCCTCGGGGCGGGCATGCAACAGGTGCTCTTCGCGTGGCTTCTCGTCGGCGAGCTGCACCAGGACTCCCAGTGGGTGGGCACGGCGCAGATGTGTCAGACGCTGCCGGCGCTCCTGTTCCTCCTCCTAGGCGGGCTCATCGCCGACCGTCTCGATCGCCGGCGGCTCATGGTCGCGCTCCATGCGCTCGCGGCCGTCGCCGCCGGTGGCATGGGTCTCGCGGTCGGCACCGGGCTCCTCAGCCTCGGGGTCGTGATCCTCTACGGGCTGTCGTGGGGAACGCTGGCGGCGTTCGCCCAGCCCGCGCGGGACGCCTTGCTCTCCGAGGTCGCCGCCGGCGATCTGATGCGCGCGGTCACGGGCGCCGCGCTGGCGCAGTTCGCGGCGCAGGCAGTGGGTGCCCGGCTCGCGGGGTTCTGCGGGCGGCTTGGCAGCCCCGCCGCACTCGGCCTCCAGGCGACGGTGTTCGGTGCGGGGGTGGTGATGGCGTGGCGGCTCCCGCCCGCCCCGGCGATACGGTCTCTTTTTCATGGGGCCGTTCATCGTCCTCTGCCCGCTCATGGTCCGCGACGTCTATCACGGAGGGATCACCGAGCTGTCGCTCGTCGTCATGGCGCTGACCGCGGGCACGATCGGCGGGTCGCTCGTGGTGCTGCTGCGCGGCGGCCTGCGGCGCAAGGGGCTGGCGTTCCTGCTGGCGCTGCTCGGGGTCGCGTCCTGTCTCGTGGCCCTCGATGCACCCCTGTCGTTCCGGGAATTCCTCTCCGTGATGGTCGGGTGGGGGATCTGCCACTCACTCTTCTTCAACACGAGCCGCGCGCTCTTCCAGGAGGCAGCGTCCCCGAGCCACCGGGCGCGGGTGCTGTCGGTCCACTCGCTCGGCCTCCTCGGCATGGCACCGCTCAGCAACCTCGCGGCCGGATTCGTCTCGGACATCGTCGGGCCGCGGACGACGTGCGCGCTCGCCGGCGTGGCGATGCTGGCCATCACCGCCGCGGCCTGGGTCCTAACGCCGGTGCGTGGGCTCGAGTAGGCCTTCTGCTGGGGTGGCTGTTCGTCGTTGACACGCTCGAGAGAGACACGGTACGGCGTGCGCCATGTGCGGCATCGTCACGGTCTTCTCCAGCGACGGCCCGGTCTCCGCCGACGCGCTCGGGCGCGCCACCAAGGCGCTGTACCACCGCGGCCCCGACGGGCAGCGACAGTGGATCGCGCCGCACGGACGGGTGGGCATGGGGCACGCGCGGCTCAGCATCATCGACCTCACCACCGGCGACCAGCCGATCGCCAACGAGGATGAGCAGCTCCACATCGTCGTGAACGGTGAGTTCTACGACTACGCTCGCTACCAGCGCGAGCTCGTCGTGCGCGGCCACCGCCTGCGTACGCGATCCGACAGCGAGATCCTTCTCCACCTCTACGAGGAGGAGGGCACCCACTGCCTCCGCCACCTGCGCGGCGAGTTCGCCTTCGTGCTCTGGGACGAGCGGAACGGCCTCGTCTTCGCGGCGCGGGATCGCTTCGGCATCAAGCCGCTCTACTATGCGCGCTGGCGCGACACGCTCTACCTCGCCTCCGAGGCGAAGGCGCTCTTCGCGGCGGGGGTCCCGGCGCGCTGGGACCACGAGAGCCTCTACCAGGATCTGCACGCCATCCTGGACGGGGACCGCTCGCTCTTCGAGGGGATCTACCAGGTTCCGCCCGCGCATTACCTCGTCGCGAGCCGCAACCACACGCAGATCGTTCGTTACTGGGACCTGAACTACCCGACACTCGACGCCCCGCCGCCGGTCCGCACCGAGGCGGAGCACGTCGAGCGGATGCGCGACGAGCTGCGCGAGGCGATCCGCCTGCGGCTCCGCGCCGACGTGCCGGTCGGGTGCTACGTGAGCGGCGGCCTGGACTCCTGCGCCATCCTCGGCATCGCCGCCGATCTACGCGACGATCCGGTCGAGGCGTTCACCATCGCCTTCGAGGAGGGCCCGTTCGACGAAGGCCCGATCGCCGCGGAGATGGCCGCCCACGCTGGCGCGCACTTCCACCGCTTCCACATGCCCGAGGAGATGCTCGCGCGGCACTATGCCGACGCGATCGCGCACTGCGAGATGATCCACTTCAACACCAACTGCGTCGCCAAGTACCTGCTCAGCGAGAAGGTGCGCGACGCGGGCTTCAAGGTGGTCCTCACGGGCGAGGGGTCGGACGAGATCCTGGCCGGCTACCCGCCCTTTCGCCGGGACCTGCTGCTGAACGACGCCGCCGCGGACGCCGACATGACGCGGCAGCGCGTCGCGGCGCTCGACGAGGCGAACAGGCTCTACGGCACGTTCGGGAGCGGGGTGGTGGGTCGGACCCTCCCCCTCGAGGCCGTCGAGCGAACGCTCGGCTTCGTACCGACCACCCTGCAGCAGTTCGCCGAGCGCGGCGCGCGCGTACAAGGGCTCCTCTCGCCCGATTTCAAGGCCGAGTTCGCCGGGCGCGACCCCTTCCGCGTCATGCTGAACCGCCTCGACGTCGCCGGGCAGATGAGAGGCCGTGCGGCGCTCTACCAGTCGATGTACCTGTGGGCGAAGACCGTCTTCCCGAACAAGCTCCTGAACTTCCTCGGCGACCGGATGGAGATGGCGCACTCGATCGAGGGCCGCACGCCGTTTCTCGACCACCATCTGGTGGAGGCGGTGGTGGCGATGCCGATCACGATGAAGATCCACGGCACGACCGAGAAGTACGTGTTGCGCGAGGCGGCGCGTCCCTTTCTGACCGACACCGTCTACCGCCGCCAGAAGCACCCCTTCATGGCACCCATCGTGTTCAAGGGCGGTCTCTTCGAGCTCGTGCAGGACACGCTCCGCGGGCAGGCCCTCGCCCGCGTACCCTTCTTCGACCGGCAAGCGGTGCTGACGCTCCTCGACAGCGTACCGACGATTCAGGATCAGGCGACGCGCGACCGGCTCTTCCCCCTGCTCCTTTTCGTCACGAGCACGTGCGTCCTCCACGAGCGGTACCGCCTCTGAGCGGGGCGTGCGTCGCGCGCTACCCACCGCGCCGCGTCTCGGCGGGCGGTGCAGCCGTGTCACGTCGCGGTCGGATGACGACCACCGGACGGCTCCGGACCCACCAACGGAGGAACGCCACCGAGGCCGGGCGGAGCAGCGTGCGATGGAGGAAGTTCAGGGCCGCGAACGGCGCCGGCACGAAGAACGGATGCGCCGTGACGAGTGCCCGCTTTGCCTCGAGCGCCTCGACGATGTCGGCCTCGGCCCACACGACCCACCCCGCGCAGGTGACACGGACCTCGGAGTGGTGACCGATGTTGCGGATCCAGTCGGACCGCCGCCCGTACGTCGAGATCACGATCAGCATGTCGCGCGTCCGCTCGCAGGGCAGCAGCACCTCACGCGGCAGGCCCGTCCGGCGCCCCGTGGTGGTGAGCAGGACCCAGCCGGGCGCCTGCTCGAAGTACCGGCGGAACACCCGGATGATGGCGCCCTGGACCGGTCGAATCCAGCGCGGAATGCAGTGCAAGCGCGCCGCGAGCGGTTCACGACGCCGCAGCGGACGCGGCTCCGCTGCCCGCGTCAGGCGGCGCTCCAACGACGGTCATCCGGGACACCGAAGTCACGGACGCTCCCACCACACCGGAGATGGCGAAGCCTCACGACCGTCAGTGCCAGGACGAGGGCGATGGTCCAGGCGACGAAGACGAGCAGGCAGGAAAGCGGGACCGAGAGCCCGTGGGCCATGCTCCTCAGTCCACCGGGAGGAAGGCACGGTAGTGCGTCGGGGTCGTGAAGCCCATGCGGCGATAGACGGGCGCGCCCATCGGTGACGCCTGCAGGTTCATGAAACGGGCGCCGCGCCCGAGACCCTCCGTCACCACCTTCCACGTCACGGCCGACCCGTAGCCCCGGCCGAACTCGCTCGGCAGCGTCCCCACCCATCCGACGCCACCCACGCCGTGCGAGAGGTAGAGGATGGCGCCCGCCACCGGCAGGCCGTTCCGGTACGCGAGGAAGGCCTGCTTGGTCGGCCCGATCACGCTCGCGAGGGGCGCGAAGTGCGAGAGGATCGACGTCTTCGGAGCGCCGTAGACGCCATACGCCTCCGCCATGACCCGTGCGTAGGCCTCCCGCCCCTGGTCGTCGACCACGGACCGGATGTCGACGTGCGGCGGCGGAGAGGGCGGCGTGCCGCCACCGGCGAAGAACACCATGGCGGGAGTGGTGAGCAGCTCGACCTCGCGGAAGCCCCCCCGCGCGAGCTCTGCCTGCAACGCGGCGTCGGCGTGATCGCGCGTCATCACCGAGAAGGGCAGGCCCACGCGCCGGAAGCAGCGCTCGGTCGCGGCGCGCACGGCAGCGACCTCGACCCGCCCCGCGACGATCGCCATGTTCGCGACGATCGTGCCGCGCGGGCTGCCGCACATGACGAGCCCTTCGGTCTCCACGACCCACCCGCCCGGCGTGACGCGTGCGATCTCCCGCACCATCTCCATCCAGTTGAGGTCCATCAGGGTGAGCAGTTCCGCGCGCTCCATGCGCCTCGCGTCGCACGCGGTTCGTGGCGGTGTCAAGGCACGTTTGGCGCAGCGGCTCGCGCGAGTCACTGGGCGTTCCGCTTCAGAAAGGCGACGAGCGCGGTCGGGATCGGATTGTTGGCGTCGTCCTCGGCGGTGACGACGTCGATGTGTGCGAAGCCCTCCGCCATCACGATTTCGTAGCCGCCCGCGACGCCGCCGAAGGTCGGGAATGCGGGGTTCGGACTGGACGCATCCACCACCCGCGGCGTACCGTTGCAGCTCGGGGCCGTGCACACGCCGATGCTGGTCCCGAAGGGCCTGTAGGCCCCCGGCACGGTGGCCAGACCGTTGGTGCCGCCGAACGCGATCACAGGAATGTCGACGTTTGCCGCCTGGGTGAGATTCTCGATGTCGCGGCGGCCGCGACCGACCGAGAGCGCCGTCGAATCGAGGTCCACAGCCTGCGAACACTGGCCGTCCGTGGTGCATGCCGCGCCGACGTTCCCGACCGAGCAGACGCTCCCGGCGCAGCCCCCCGACACGGTCGTCACGCTCGGCCCCGCGTTGGGATAGTACAGATCGGTGAAGTTGGTGCGGCCCTTGTAGAAGTTCCCGATCAGCCGGTCGAGGCGCGTGACCTCTTTCTCCCGACCCCACCGGGTACCCGGGAGCGTGGTCGGCGGCGGGCCGTTGTCGGGCACGACCGCGGGAGGCATCGGGCCTTCGGTGATGTCTTGCCATGTCTGGAGCCCGCCGACGACGGGTCCCGGCGCGCCGATGGAGGTCGCCACGAACGAGGCGATGGACGCCACGATTCCGTCGTCGTCGATAAACTCGCCGAGGCCGCCGTCGGCCGTGGCGCGCGGCAGGGCCGCCAGGGAGGCGAGGTCGGGGACCTTGGCGACCGCGTTGTTGCCGGTGCCTCCCTGATCGACCCGGACGAGGTTCTCTCCGCCGTCCGGGTCGAGCACTGCCTGGAGCGCGGTCAGCTCACCGGCCGACAGGATGCGGGGGTTCAGCAGTCCCGGCACGATGGCGTACGCCGTGGTGGGCAGCGTGCACTTGGGAGGTACCTCCACGCCGCAGTCCACTGCCTCCGTGGCGATCGTGCAGGGGGTGACGCCATCGACGCAGCGGGGTGCGTTGTCGCGCACTGCACCGTAGAGCCCGCCGTCGAACTTGGCCTCGATGCGATCGAGCGTGTCGGCCGTGAGCGGCGCGCCGCCGGTCGAACCGCCGCCACCCTCGAGGAGGACGAGGCCACGAAGCTTGGCATAACCAGGATCCGCGGGCCCGACGCCGGTCAGGTTGAAGTCGGTGGCGGCATAGCGCGCCGTGAAGCCGGTGCCGGCCGAGTGCCCCCCGAGGAAGACGTTCTGGTTCCGAGCCACGGTGCGAGCCACCTCGACGACGGCGTCGATGTCGCGTGAGAAGACGAGGTTGGTCCAGCTGGCGATGAACGGTACGTCGGCCTGCGGATCGTAGAAGATCCCCCGCCGGTTCGGTCCGCTCACCAGGAGCGGATGCAGAGTCAGTCCCAGCTCGCCGCCGTAGAGCCAGTCGAGCGCAATCTCCGGGCTCGAGAATTCCTCTGCGATGTCGAGGCCGACCGTGTCCTCGAGCTGGTTCGTACGCCGATCGAAGGCCCACACCTCGAGCACGAAGCCTTCTGCCTGGGCGCGAGCAAGGACGTTCTCCGCCAGGATCTTGAAGTCGCCGGCGCCGCCCTCGAAGCCGGGCACCAGGATGAGTATCGCGTCGGGAGGCTCCGCTGCCCCCGCGAGCCGATGTCGCGTATAGCGGGCGTTGTTCAGGCTGAAGCTGCCACCGCCGAACTGCGTGAGCAGCTTCGTGTTCGTGACCACGACCGCCGGGCTCCCGGGCGTGTTCGCCGGCTTCGCCTGGCTCGGAACGTCGACGGTCTCCTGGACGACCAGGGTCACGCAATCGTTGGTCGCGTTGAAGCTGCACGCGTCGACGGCGAACGGCGAGGCATGGCAGGCGTGCCGCACGACATGGCCGTTCGACGAGTCGACGCACTGCGCGGCGTTCTCCGCGCTCGCCTTCTTCTTCCCGCTCGTGGGCTTCGCCGCGCAGCACATCACCCGTGGTGCCGCATCGCCGCAGGCGGCGGTGGCGTAGATCTTCCTCACCTCGCTCCGGCACTGCCGGCGGAGTGTGAACGTGCCCAAGAGCGGCGTTCCGTCCGCGGCGTCGTCGATGACGGCATTTGCACACTTGACGAACCGGCCGTGCCCCTTCGCCTTGCTCGACCCGTCGAAGCTGGCGCATGGACACTGGCGCGCGATCGCGCCGCGCACGCCGGCGATCGCCTTGGCGTCGCCCAGCGCGGAGGCACGGGCGCGACAGGCGTCAGGGGCAGCGTGGAGCGACCCCGCGAGAGCCACGACGAGGAGAACGGGCACCACGGTGAGTCGGGAGGTCGGCATCGGCGACCTAGAAACACGGGTCGCGGAGACGGGTCAAGCTGACGACCGCGTAGGTCCGTCAGCCCGCGGGCCCGAGGAGCATCGGCAGCCGCGCGTGCAGCTCGTCGAGCGTCCACCCCGCGTCGCGCGGAGCGATCTCCTCCCTGACATCGAGGCGGCCGATGCCAATCCGTCCCCGGCGGAAGGTGAAGACGGCGCCGCTCACCCCCGCGCTGGCTTCCGAGGCGAGGTACACGACGAGCGGCCCGAGCGCCGCCGGATCGAGGGCCGTCGGCTCCTCGTCCTCGGCTCCGAGAAAGGCCGTGCTCATGCGGGTCCGGGCGAGCGGAGCGATGGCGTTGCAGGTGATGCCGTGCGGAGCGCCCTCGGCGGCGATGACGCGGGTGAGACTCACCACGCCACCCTTCGCCGCCGCGTAGGCCGCAGTGCCGGGGTACACGTGATCGAGAGCCGCGCCGGAGGTCGTGTTGAGAATGCGCCCACGCCGCCCTGCGGTTCGCATGGTGGCGAAGGCGGCGCGCGCACAGGCGAAGGTCCCCGTCAGGTGCACGGCCACGATCCGTGCCCAGGCGTCCTCCGGGAACGCCTCGATGGGATGCCTAGCCGTGATGCCCGCGTTGTTCACCAGGACGTCGAGCCGACCGAAGGCCTCGAGGGCCGTCCGGACGATCGCCTCGCCGGCTGCCACCGTCCCGACCGGCTCCAGGCTCGGCGTGGCCTCACCGCCCGCGGCGCGAATCTCCTCCACCACCGCGGCAGCGACGCCGGTGTCTGCGCCTCGCCCGTCGAGCCCGCAACCGACGTCGTTGACGACGACGCGCGCGCCCGCGGCGGCGAGCGCCCGGGCATACGCGCGGCCGAGTCCGCGCCCCGCACCCGTCACGATCGCCACGCGGCCGGCGAGCGGCTGCATGCGCCCCGCTACTCCCGGGGCGCCTTCGCCGTCAACGGCGTGGACTCGGCGGAATTCCCCTGGTAGATTCCGCGCGAGGACCGCCCCGGCGGTCAGGCCTCGCCGCGTCTTCTTGCTGTACGACGCGTCGCGGCCAGGAGGACATCTCAGGAGGACGTCTATGGCGCGATTCCGCTCGACCAAGCGCGCGAAGGAGCTGCAGCGGAGTCAGGCCGTCGGCATCGATCCGCCACCGGGCACGGTGCCTTCCGCCGAGGAAGCAGCGGAATCGGACGAAGAAGAGTCCGACGAGGAGCCCGAGGAGGAGCCCAAGGGCTCGACGGGCTGACCGAGCCGCATCGCCACTCGAAGGAAGTCCAAATGACGAGGCACGCACGCCACGCTGTGGCGGTGTTCGTGGTGCTGTCCCTCACCACGGGCTGTGCCTGGTGGCAGGAACGGAGTCGCACCACGAAAGGTGAACCGGCGCGTGGAGATGGTGGTGCAGCCTGACGAAGGACTGGCAGCCGAGAGCCGCGCGCCCGCGGCACGATCGGCGGCCCCCGCCGAGGAACCGCGGTAGACGAGACGCAGCGTCCGACGCCACGGGACCTCGCGGTGTCAAGGACGGCGACGACGGACGTCAACTTCGGTGGACGCTCCGGATCAAGAACCGTCGTCGCCTGCGTGTGAAGTGTCAAGGTCGGTTCACAGGGGAAAACGCCGCCGCCCGACGTCAAAGAGGTTTTCGCTGGCACGGTCCTCGCTCTGCGTGGGCGCGAGGAGGGCGACGATGCACCTCAGATACGCGCTGCTGGCGTTGCTCAGCGAAGGCGAGGCTCACGGCTACCAGCTACTCAAGCTGTTCAATCAACGGCTCGTGCCCTTCTGGCATCCGAACATCGGGCAGGTCTATCAGCTCCTCCATGATCTCGAGCGGCGCGGCCTGGTGGCGCGGCGTGACGAGCGTGTCGGTCCGCGGCTTCGGCGCGTCTTTCGCCTGACGACACGCGGCGAGCGGGCGCTTCGCACGTGGCTCACGCGGCGGCCCGCATGGCCGCCACCGCTCCGCGACGAGATCTTCATCCGCCTGCTCGCCGTCGAGCGCGATGGTCCGAGGGCTCTGCTCGACCAGCTCGCGCGCCAGGAGATAGAGTACCGCCGCTACCTCGACCTCGTACAGACGGAAACCGCCCGGCCGGAGGCGTCGGTCACCCGCCGCCTGGCCCACGAGGCCGCGCTCGGCCAGGTCGAGGCCCATCTGCGCTGGCTGGCACACTGCCGTGCCGCACTCGGCGCCAACGCAACGCCGCTGGAAGCAGCGTCCTGACCAGACGTCCAGTCTGCCGCGAACGGCAGCGAGCGGCGACGGGGGTCCGGGAGCATCGGAAGCGCGCAGCCCGCGAAGCGGGCGAGCACTGGACGGGGCCCGCGGTATCTACCACTATCTAATTCTCCCTCGCCCGGATCTCGAGGTCGTGCACGCTCGCCCGCTCGGGCTGCGAGAGTTGGAAGACGATCGCCCGCGCCACGTCCTCGGGCATGATGAGGCCTGCCGTGGGATTCAGGAGGCCGAGCTCGACCCAGCGCCGGGTCGCGACCGGCAGCAGCGCGGGATCGAAGTTCGCGCCGAACTCGGTTGCAGCGTTGTGCACCTCGATCGTCATGACACGCACGCCGAGGCCCGCGACCTCGGCGCGGAGCGCGCGTGACAGGGTGTAGATCGCCGCCTTGGAAGCGGCATATGCAGCCAGGTACGGCCAGGCCTCGTGGGCGGACGCCGAGGTCACGTTCACGATGTCGCCACGAGCACGAGGCAACATGTGGCGGAGTGCCGCCCGGCAGGCGACGAGCGTCCCGAGCACGTTCGTCTCGAAGGTGCTCCGCCACTCCTCGCTCCGCCCGTCGGCGACTGGACGGAGGTAGCCCACGGCGGCGTTGTTCACCAGCGCGTCGAGCCGGCCATGGCGATCGATCGCCGTCGCAATCAGACGCTCGACCTGCGCCTCCACCCGCATGTCGGTCTCCACGCAGTCGGCGACCCCACCCGATTCGCGGATCGACGTCACGACGTCCTCGAGCCGTGCGCGGCGCCGCGCGCCGAGGACGACTCGCATGCCGCCCGCGGCGAGCTCGCGGGCGAGCGCGGCTCCGATCCCCGAGGACGCGCCCGTCACCACCCCGACCAGACCGTCGCGCAGTTCCACGGCTTCACGCCACGACGAGCGGGCGGAGTGCCGGCAGGAGACCGCCCGGCGGACCGGGCCCCCCGTCGCCCGCCGGTGCCGCCCAGCCCCACCGGGTGTTCGCGCGCACGAGGAGCCGCCCGTCGCGGCAGATGTGCTGATGGGCCAGGAGCGCCGGCGGAGTGACGCTGAACCAGGTCTGGATGTCCAGCCGCTCGCCGTAGCGAGCGGCATCCAGATACTCGAGGTCGCCCCGCGTGAGCACCGGCACGGCACCGCTGCCGATCAGGCGGTCGAACGGCCAGCCCGCCTCCTCGAGCACGTCGAACACGGCCTGCGCGGCGATGTCGAGATATGCGGCATTGTTCACGTGGCTGAGCGAGTCGAGCTCGTGCAGCTGGACCCGATGCGACGTGCACCCGGGGGCCGCGGGCGAGGGCGGTGCCTGCCACGCCTCCCGCTCGAGTGCCGCCCGCAGGCCGAAGGCCTTCTCGAGCTCGGCCGGCACGCGTCGCGGACGGAGGCTCTCCGCGTCGACGTACACCCAGTCGGTGCGGGCGTCGACGCAGAGCCCGTCGGTCCCGACGAGCTCGTAGCGGCGGTGCGAGCGGACGCGGCGGAAGTCCTCGACCCAGGTGCTGACGAGGAGGCGCTCGCCCGCCCGCACCGGCCGCCGCACGTCGAGCGTGGACCGTCGGACGAGCCAGAGAGTCCCCGTCGCCGCGTACCAGGCCGCATCGAAACCCGCCGCGGCGCTCGCCTCCACCGCGGCGTGCGCCAGGTAACGAAGGTACACCGCCGGGTGAACCCTCCCGAAGGTGTCGAGCTCGTGGTGGCGAACCGTCACCTCCGCGGTGTAGACGTGCGGCACGACGCCCCGCAGGTAGCATCGAACATGGCGCGGAGCCAGCGCCGCACCGGGAGCGTCCGGGGACTCGTGGACAGACCGGCCTTGCCTCTCCCGTTGCGCAACGCCCTGGCCGAGCTCGCCATCGCTGCGCTCGAGGACGATGGCGCTGCCGCAGCGCTCTCCTGGCTCGCGACGGGCGAAGGCGACCCCGCACCGGCCGTCGCCGCTCGTCTCGCGAGCGTCCATTTGATCGATCCCGGCGCGCGCACCTTGCTCGCGCTGCACGCGCCGCACGCCTCCCGGGTCGGTGATCACGCCAGGCGCGCAACCCGCGCCGTGACCGCATTCCGCGACCGCCCCGCGGGCCCGGACGCGCTCGCGCGGGCGATCCGGCATGCGGTGGCGCTGTGGAACGAGCACCTCTTCTTCGAGGTGCACGAGGTCCTCGAGGCGGTGTGGAGAACGGCCGCCGGCGACACGCGGCAGGCGCTCCAGGGGGTGATCCAGATCGCCGTCGCCTTCCACCACCTCGCGCACGGCAACCAGCGGGGCGCACGCAGTCTCCTCGTCGAGGGAAGGGCACGGGTGGCGAGCGTCCCCGGGGACGCGCTCCCCGGGCTCGATCTTCAGGCCCTCCTCGGAGCGACGGCCTCCTTCGAGGCGGCGCTCGCGAGCGGCCAGCTCCCCGACGGCGCGCCGCCGCGCGTCCTCGGCCGGTGACGACTCGGCCGACTCAGGCGCGCAGACGGCTCTTCAGCGTGGCGACCGCGGCCAGGTCGTCGCGCAGCGTCTCCATCTCGCCGATGACGCCCTGGACCTCGCTGGCCAGGGCGTCGAGTTCCGCGCGCTCCACTGCGCCGAGCGCCGTCTGGAGCCGGGTGACCAGCCCGCTCACGCCTCCCAGGCCGGCGGCCGCGACTCGGCGATCGAGCTCGGCGCGGAGGGCAAACAGCCGGCTGGTGGGATTCAGGACCGCCTGTGCCGCTGCCGTGTGCTGCTCCTCGGCGAGCGTCGATGGGGGTGGCGCCTCGACGGCTTCCGGCGCCTTTCGCACCTCCGGCGCTTCGATCGGCTCCTCGTCCTCCCGGGGCAGCACGCGCTCGAACGGACCGTGCGCTCGGAGCCAGAAGCGTTCGTACTCGGTACGCCGGGTCGGGTCGCGCAGAACATCGTAGGCCTGCTTCGCGAGCCGGAACAGCGTCCCGTCCCCACCCGTGTCGGGATGGTGGCGCTTCGCGACCTCGAACCAGCGCAGGCGAACCATCTCGCCGGACGCGAGGGGAGGCACGCCGAGGATACGATACAGGTCCGTTCGGCGCCGCTCGAGGATGGCATTGAGCAACACCGCGGCCCGGTCCACCACGTACTCCGGCGTGACGCCGCGCCGTCGGGCCGTCCGGCAGATCTCCCAGTAGTAGGAGGAGCTCCGCGCTCGGGCGGTGTCCTGCAGCAGGTCATAGAGGAACATCGCCTCCTCGTCCGAACCCGTGAACAGCTCCTCGGGCGCCCCCGCGTCGAGGATCTTGCCGAGGCCTTCGAGGGCCGAACGCCGGTTGCGCAGCACGGCTCGCATCCGCCTTATATTTCGGCGCGGGGCGCTTGTAACAAAAATCGGGTGGCGGCGGAAGGAAAATGGCGTCGCAAGCGGGCGATTTGGTTGCATTTCGAGTGACCTTCGGCCACACTCCGACGCCCATGTTTGCCCGCGCGCCCGCTCGCTCCCGCCTGGGCGGAAAGCGTGTGGCAGTCATCGTCCTGGCGCTCTCCTTCGCCTCTGCGAGCGCCTGGGCTCAGGGCAGCCTCGGTCAGGATGGCGGGCCCCGCCCGAGCATCCGCGACCGCTACCGTGCCCCGCAGCAGACCCAGAAGCTCGACGAGAACGTCCGCAAGCTGAAGAGCGACGATCCCGATACGCGGCTCGAAGGGATCCGGGGACTGGGTGAGGTGAACGATCCGAAGGCGATCGAGTATCTCGTCGCGGCCACGAGCGATCCCGACATGCGGATTCGCGTCAAGGCAATCGACACGTTGGGGCAGATCCGCGCGAAGGAGGCGACGCCGCTCCTCGTCCAGCAGCTCTTCATGCGGGACATCGACCTCGGCACCAAGCGGCGGATCCTCGCTTGCCTCGGCAAGATCGGCGATCCGCGTGCCACCGAGCCGATCGTCGACTTCCTGGCTCGCGACATCGACCCCGCGGTCCGCGGCAACGCCATCTTCGCACTCGGCGACATCGGGGACCGGGCGGCACTCCCTCCACTCGAGAACCTCGCCCGGGACGGACACGACGAGGTGTTGCGGCGCGTGGCCGAGGAGGCCATCCGCAAGATTCGCGACCGCCCGAGCCCGCCCATCGTTCCACCTGCCCTGGCGGTCGACCACCGGGGCCCGCCGCCCCCCGGACCGCCGCAACCCTAGCGCTAGGCCCGGCGACCCGTGCGCTGACGGAGGTATTCGCGCAGCGCTTCGGTGATGAAGTTCCGGAGCAACCGTTCCTCGCGAAGGCACTGCAGACGGACGCGACGCCATAGTTGCTTCGGCACACGCGCGTTGAGGTTCACGAGCGTCTCGGTGCTGTCGCTCGCTCGTGCATGCGCCGGCATCTCTGTCCTGTCTAGCATGCGAATTGGGAGGCGGCTAGCCGGTCTCGTCTGCTGGCGCGCTTACCGTGAAGCGGCTAGGCTCATGGCTGACGCCGAGGTGGCGGAACTGGCAGACGCAGAGGACTCAAAATCCTCCGCCCGCAAGGGTGTAGGGGTTCGACTCCCCTCCTCGGCAGTTCGACACATCGCGGACTTGGCGCGTTCTCGCAACGCCTCGCCGCTCGCGTCTGCACCGTCACTGACCACGTTCTGACCACGTTCTCG
>VBLA01000548.1 GCA_005879245.1 Deltaproteobacteria bacterium | reverse complement strand
AGGACGGCAGGGATCGTGACGCTGCCGTCGGGCCGCTGGTAGGTCTCGAGCACCGCGATCACCACGCGCGGGAGCGCGAGACCCGACCCGTTCAGCGTGTGGACCAGCTCCGGCTTGGCGCCGGGTGCCGGCCGGTAGCGGATGCGGGCCCGCCGCGCCTGGAAGTCGCGGAAGTTCGAGCAGGAGCTCACCTCGAGCCACTCGCCGCAGCCCGGCGCCCAGACCTCGATGTCGTACTTCTTGGCGGCGACGAAGGAGAGGTCGCCGGTGCACATCTGGACGATCCGGTAGGCGAGCCCGAGTCGCCGGCAGACGTCCTCCGCGTCGCCGAGCAGGCGGGGTAGCTCCTCGCCCGACGTCTCCGGCCGGACGAACCGCACCAGCTCCACCTTGTCGAACTGGTGGCCACGCTTGATGCCGCGCACGTCCCGCCCGGCCGACATCTTCTCGCGCCGGAAGCACGGCGTGTAGGCGACGTGCGCGAGCGGCAGCGCCCCGGCGTCGAGGATCTCGTCGCGGTAGAGGTTGGTCACCGGCACCTCGGCCGTGGGCACGAGCCAGAGGTCCTCCTCGACGTCGCGGTAGAGGTTCTCACCGAACTTCGGCAGGTTGCCGGTGCCGACCAGGCACTCCCCCTTAACCAGAGCCGGCGGATAGATCTCGGTGTAGCCGTGCTCGCGCGTGTGGAGGTCGAGCATCCACGCGATGAGCGCGCGCTGCAGGCGCGCCCCGGCGCCGCGCAGCACGTAGAAGCGCGACCCCGCGATCTTGACGCCGCGCTCGAAGTCGATGATGCCGAGCTGCGGGCCGAGCTCCCAGTGCGGCAGCGGCGTGAAATCGAAGCGGGGGAGCTCGCCTTCCGTCCGCAGGACCACGTTGGCCGACTCGTCCGGGCCGACGGGGACATCGGGGTCCGGGAGATTCGGAACCTCGAGCATCCGGCGGTCGAACTCCTCCTCGGCCGCGGCCACCGCCCGCTCCGCGGCCGCGATGCGCTCGCCGGCCGCGCGCTGCGTGGCGATCGCCCGCTCGCGCTCCGCCGGATCGGCGATGGTGCGGATCGCCTTCGAGGAGCTGGTGCGCTCGGCGCGGAGCGCCTCGAGAGCGTGCACCGCTTCCCGCCGCCGGCGATCGGCCGCGAGGAGCGCGTCCACCTCGGCAGCGGGAAAGCCGACCTTGGCGAGCTCGGTCTTCACGCGCTCCGGCTCGGTGCGGATGAGACGGATGTCGAGCATGGCGTCTCCCGCTCAGCCGGACAGCTCGAACGCCCCGCGCACGTGCTCGAGTGCGGGCGGCTCGGCGTCGAAGCGCACGCCGATGACGTCGAAGCGGGCGTCCCGCTCCCCCCAGCCGTGCGCCGCCACGAAGTGACGCGCAACGCGTCCCACCCGGGCCTGCTTCCGGGCGTCGACCGACTCGAGGGGCGTACCGAGGGCCGTACCGCGGCGGCTCCGCACCTCGACGAAGACGACCGTCGCGCCGTCGAGCGCCACGAGGTCGATCTCACCGGCACGGCAACGATAGTTGCGGGCCACGATCGTGTAGCGGTGCGTCCGGAGGAACGCCTCCGCCATGGCCTCGCCCCGCCGCCCGAGCTCGCCCCGCCCGTCCACGGCCGGCGAGATTACTCGCGGCTTCCCGCCGTCGCAACCGAGGGCATCACGGAACTTGCCATGGGTGTGCTGCCGGTCGCGTTGCGCCTCCACGAGGCGTGCGCTAGGAAAACCTCCGTGGCCATCACGCGCGAGGAGGTGCGGCGGGTCGCGGACGACTTCGGCGCCTACCTCCGCGACGACGTGGCCACCAATCCGCCCGCCGGCGACGAGCCGTTGGCGAACGCCCCCGCGAGCCAGGGGCGGTTCTTCCGCGTGCCGCGCATCATCGAGTGAGCGCCCTCCACGAGCTGTCTCTCGTCGAGGCGGCCGCCCGCGTGCGGCGACGGGAGATCTCCGCCGTCGAGCTCACGCGCGCCGCCCTGGCGCGCATCGCCGCCGTCGAGCCGAAGGTAGGGGCATTCCTCACGCTCGCCGACGTCGAGGCCATCGCGGCGGCCGAGGCGATCGATCGCCGCATCGCCGCGGGGCAGGATCCGGGTCTGCTCGGCGGCGTGCCGGTCGGGGTGAAGGACATCATCTGCACGGCAGGGCTCCGCACCACCGCCGCCTCGCGCATCCTGGAGCGCTTCGTGCCCGCCTACGACGCCACCGTGACGGCGCGTCTTTGGGCTGCGGGGGCCGTCATCGTCGGCAAGCTCAACTGCGACGAGTTCGCAATGGGCTCCTCGACCGAGAACTCGGCGCTCGGCGCGACGCGGAACCCCTGGGACGGGACGCGCGTCCCGGGCGGCTCCTCGGGCGGTTCGGGTGCGGCGGTCGCGGCGCACGAGTGCCATGCGGCGCTCGGCACCGACACGGGCGGCTCGATCCGCCTCCCGGCGGCCTTCTGCGGCGTCGTCGGCCTGAAGCCCACCTATGGCCGGGTCTCGCGCTCGGGCGTCATCGCGTATGCGTCCTCGCTCGACCAGGTGGGTCCCATCGCCCGGAACGTCGCCGACGTCGCCGTCATGCTTGAGGCGATCGCCGGGCACGATCCCGCCGACTCGACCGCCTCGCCGCGGGAGGTGCCCTCCTACCGGACGGCGCTCGACGGCACGGTCCGCGGCCTCCGGGTCGGGCTCCCGCGCGAATACTTGGTCGAGGGCATGCAGCCCGAGGTCGAGGCCGCGGTGCGGGCTGCCGTCGACGA
>VBLA01000037.1 GCA_005879245.1 Deltaproteobacteria bacterium | reverse complement strand
GCGGCAGGTGGCCCACGCGCACCTTCACGTCCTCGAGCCCCTGGCGCTTGAACTGCCGGAGCAGCCGCCGTCCCGAGTAGGCGTTGTTCACGCAGCGATCGACGAGGAAGCGTGTGAGCCGCCGCTCGAGCTCGGTCTCGGGCGTGTCGAGCGAGAGCGTCCCCCAGTCGGGGTCCATGATCACGATCCAGCCCGCGGGCCGTGTGACGCGGGCCATCTCGGCAAGCGTCCGTTCGGGATCGAGGAGGTGTTGGAAGACCCGCTCGCTCCGGGCAGCGTCGAACACGTTCGCCTCGAAGGGCAGGCCGGCGGCATCAGCCTGCCGATGCTTCACCCAGGTCCCGACCCCCGCCGCCGCCGCGCGCCGGTTCGCCTCGTCGACCATCTCGACGTCGTAGTCCACGCCCACGACCTCGCCGCCTGGACCCACCAGCCGGCCGAGCGAGATCGTATCCGTTGCGGGTCCGCAGCCGACGTCGAGAACGTGGTGTCCGGGCGCGAGGTGGAGGAGCTCGTAGCTCGCCCTCTTGGCGCGGTCGAGCAGCACCTTGTGGAGGTCGAGATACGCCGCATCGACGTAGCCCTTCGGCTGGTCCGCCATCGACCCTCCAGTGCACTCCACGAGCGGCGGCTCCACACCGCCCTCGGGTCACCTCATCGTACTCGACGCCGAAAGTCCACCGACGGCTTTCCATTGACGTGCACTAGCGGCACACGTCCGACTCCATGCCGCTCAGCCGCGAGTTCAGCTGGTCCGCGCCCGTGCTCGTCGCTCGGCCGCGCGAGCCGTGGAGGAGCTGGCAGGCCTCGGCGCGACGGCCATCGTCGCGCAGCAGCGTCACCTGGGCGAGCCGTGCCTCGTACCAGGCCGTCCCTCCTTCCGTGCTCGCCTCGAGGACCTTGCGCCAGTAGGCGAGGGCGCCGGCTCGATCGCCAGCAGCTGCCGCCGCGCGCGCAGCACCGCGGAGCGCTTCCGTCGAACCCCCGTCGCGTGCCAGCACCTCCTCGTAACGTCGCCGGGCAGCGTCGGCGTCACCGGCGCGGAGATCGAGGTCGGCGAGCATCAGGCGGTCGCTTCGGTCGCCGGTCTCCTCTGCGAGAGCGGTGTAGACGCGCCGCGCTAGCCCGAGGGCAAGGCCGCGTCGCTCGGGCGGGCCGGCCTCGGCCTGCGTCGCGAGCTCGCGGCCGAGCCGGGTGAGCGTCCGACGGCGCTCGCCGTCGCCGCCGCGCCCCATGAACGCGTCGAGATCGCTCCCGGCGCGATCGAGTTCGCCCCGGGCGATGCGGGCAACCAGGCGGAGCTCGAGCGCCCGGGGATGCAGCTCCTTCGCCTCGGGATAGCGGGTCTCGAATCCTTCCAGCAGCTCGACCACCGCCGCGTGGTCGGGAGGCGTCGCGCCTGCAGCGACCGCGGCGCCGAGGAGAGCCGCCCGCGCGACCAGCGCTTGATCGCCGCCCCGCGGAGCGGTCTCACGCACGAACGCCCGGAGGCCGGCGAGAACCCGACTCCGCTGCTCGGCCGGCGCCTTGCCGCCCAGCTCGCCGACGCGGCACTCGAGCGCTCCGAGACGGGCGCGGCTCGCGAACGGCCCGCTCGCGATGTGACCGTACTCCGACTCGGCGCGGGCGCAGTCGCCCCGGCTCCGCAGGAGTTCGGCCAGCAGGTAGCGAGCCTCGGGCGCACCCTCGGCCGTGGGGTAGCGAGCGAGGTAGACGGCGAGTGCCGCCTCGTAGGCTGGCGTCAGCGCCGCGTCGCTCGTCCGCGCCACGCCGAGTGCACGGGAGCGATAGTAGGCCGCCTCACGGGCTTGGCTCGACTCCGGGAACTCGGCGAGCAGCTTGCCGAACTCGTCCGCCGCCTCGCGGCCCTTGCCGGCGTTCAGCCGACAGCCGGCGTCGAGGAAGAGAATCTCCGGACGGTGCCGGGCGCGTCCCGCGTCCGTGACCGTGGCGCTCGCTTCCGCCAAGGGCGCGACATCGACGCAACGGCCGCGGTCGACGGCGAGCTGGGCGAGAAGGAGGAGCCCGTAGCTGGCGTGGGGCGTCGCGCCGCCGAGCTTGTCGGCCACCAGACTCGTGACCCGTGCTGGCCAGAGGCCGCCGCGGGCCGCGAGGCCGCGCGCGAGCGTGGTCGCGTCTCGTTCGGCCGTCGCGTCGCCGCCCGCCGCCCGCGGGAGTAGGTCGCCCAGCCGCGCGAGCAAGTTCTCGGGCTCGTTCTCGGTGGGCCCTTGCTTCCCGGTCGCGCGTCGGCGCGCCTCCTCGAGCGCGGCGCGGGCCTTGCCGGCGACGGTCGCCTCCCCGCTGGCGGCGGTCAGGTCCTCGATCGCCTTCGCCGTGTCCCCGAGATCGAGAAAGGCGAGCCCGCGTCCGTAGAGGCTCTCGCCGTAGATCTCGGGCACCTCGTTCACCAGCAGGAATTGCGAGAATCCCTCGATGGCCTGCTTCAACAGCGCCTGCTTGCGGGCGCGGTCGCCGACCAGCTGGGCACCCTGGTACCGCACCCACGCGAGGTGGTAGGTCGCCACCAGCGACAGTACCTCGGGGTCGCGCCAGCGCGGACTCCGGTAGAGCTCTTCCAGATCGCCGTCGCGCTCCATCACGTCGTCCCGCATGCGGTCGAGTCGAGTCTGGAGGGCTGCGCTGAAGGCGGCGAGGTCGGTGGCGAGAGCGGGCCAGGCGGCGCCGGCCCGCTCCCGATCGCCATGCTCGAGGAGCTCGTAGAAGGCCTTGCTCCGCTGCTCGAGACGCGCGAGCTGAGCGCGATCGGCGTCGCTGCCCTCCGCGCCCGCGAGCCGGGACGGAGTTCCCGCGGCGAGCAGCGCCGCGAGCGCAATCCGCCCGACGAGGCGCCGGCCCGTCACTCGGAGGCCAGGGCGAAGCCGGTCGCGCCCGCCTCCTTCGCGAGCCCGAGCACGCGCACGACTTCGCCCAGGATCACGTCGCGGTCGCCCGCCAGCGCGACGACCTTGTCCGGGGCGCGGTCGAGCGCGTCGCGCAGCACGCTCGCCAGGGTGGCGTCGTCGCCGCCGACGAGGCGCTCGTTCACGTAGATCTCGTGCGACGGGGTCATCGTGACGATGATCCCCTTGGGCTCCGTCTCGTTCTCGGCCGCCTTCGGCAGGTCGACGTCGGCCGCGGGCTTCACCATCGCCGAGGTCGTGATCATGAAGATGATGAGCAGCACGAGAAAGACGTCGGTCAGGGGGGTGACGTTGATCTCGGCGATGATGTGGCCCCGGCCGTGAGGCCTAAACAGCGCCATGGCTCCTCCGTACCGCGGCCATCGCCTCGAGGAGCCGCGCGCTGCCGATGCGGAGCGCGCCGTCGATCCGTTCGACGCGGTTCTGGAGGTAGTTGTAGAAGACGAGCGCCACGATGCCGATGGCGAGGCCGAGCGCGGTCGCGATCAACGCCTCCGAGATGCCGCCCGCCACCACCCCGAAGCCTCCGGTCCCGACCAGCGCCATGCTGTGGAAGGCGCGCATGATTCCGACGACGGTGCCGAAGAGGCCGATGAAGGGCGCCGACGAACCGATCGTCCCGAGCACCCAGAGGTAGGCGCCGCAGCCCTCGATCTCCTCGAACTGTCGCTCGTCGGCGACGCGCTCGAGGTCCGGGAGCGGCGCGCCGGACGCGGCCGCGAGCACGTCGCCGAAGACCCGCCGGGCCGGGCAGGGCCGGTTTCGCCGGACGGCATCCGCCGCGCCCTTGAGATCGCCGCGGGCGAGCAGCGACACCAGCTCGGCGGTGAGCGACGCCGTGGACGAAACGGCGCCACGCAGGCTCCACAGTCGCTCGATGACCACGCCCAGCATGATCACCGAGCAGGCGAGCAACGGGTAGGTCGAGATGGCGCCCTGCTGGATCAGGTGGACCAGATCGAGGTTGACGTTTTCCATCGGGTCTCCTCTTGCGGGCTCAGAAGCCGCGCGCGATGCGTGCGATGTCCTTCTCCCAGCGTGGGCCGAAGGTGAGGACGAGGACGTGCCGCACGAGCGCGGTGTCCTGTCCGAGACTCAGCATCTCCCCGCCGCCTTCGTGCGCGATCTCGCCGAAGCTGTCGCGCACGGCCTGGTAGAACTCGGGGAGCGGCGAGATGACCTTCGGGTCTTCGCCGTAGAGCCAGTGGTACGTGCGGCGCTCGTGCTCCTCGTGCAGGAGCTGGCTCACGTCGATGGTGCTGACAACGCCGCCCCGGTTGCGCCAGTCCTCGACGAGTCGCCGGATCGTCGGCACGTCCCGTTCGTGGGGCGGCGAGCTACCGACGAGAATGATGACCTTCTTCGCGTCGGATCGCCACTTGAGCTGGCGCATCGCCGTCTCGAGGCCGTCCTTCACGGCCTCCTCCCAGTCGCCACCACCCTCCGCCACGATCCCGTCGAGGAACCCGCGGACCTTCTTGCCGTTGAAGGTGAGGTCACTCCACTTGACGAGGAAGTCCTCGCTCTGGCGCGGGGCGGACCCGGACTTGCCGTCGTCGCGATCGCGGTACGCGACCGCGCCGATACGCGCCGTCGGGACGAGGTGCTGGATGGTCGCCGCGAGCCCGTCCAGGTGGTCCTTCAGCGCGTCGATCACGTTCTGCATGCTGCCGGTGGAATCGACGACGATGGCGATGTCGAGGCCGACCTTGCGGAGACTGCCCACGTAGCGCCCGAAGGAGGTGCCGAGAGACCAGCCCGCGCCGCCGCCACCCCCCCCGAGGCCCAAGCCGCCGAGGCCCGCCCCGCTCGAGGCGAAGCGGGACCCGAGGTCGATACCGGAGCCGATCGGGCGGACGGGCCGCGCGAAGTGCACGACCGGGGTACTGACGGGAGTGGGCGCTTGGTGCGGTACGACCACCGCCGGGTTGGTGGTCGGAGCGAGCAGCTCGTGGAGCGTCTTGTCCGGGGTGGGGTCGCTCGGCGGGGTCGGGGTCGGCAGGTCCTGTAGCGAGAAGATCTCGCGACGCCGGGCCTCGCCGAGACCGGCGCCGCCTCCCGCGCCGATGCCGAACCCGGGGCCGATCCCGAGTCCGAAGCCCCCGCCCGGTCCCAGCACGTCGAAAACCAGCAGGAGCGCGACGATCGCATGGGCCGCTGCCGAGACCGCGATCCCTCCGAGGAGGCGTCGCGGCCGCGGGCCGGTCGTCGACTCGAAGGCTCGGATGGGGACCATGCGACGGGGCGGGGCGCTGGTTGATCTAGGAGTGCCCCCGCGGCGCTGTCAAGGCAGGCGCCGCGTCAGCGCGGAGGACGGGGTGATCTCGCTCCCGCCGGCCAGACCGCGGGCCCCCGAACTCCACGCCGGACGCGGCTCCCTGGGCAGCCGGGTTGGGGGCCAGGTGGGAGGCCGGGGAGCGAACGTCGAGAAGAGAATAGCGGACAGCCTGCCCTTCTGTCGGGTGTGTCGGGCCGACCGGGCGTATGGGAGCGGTGAACGGTTCCGAACCCGCTACCACCGGAGCCGGCCGCGGAGTGCCCGGGCCTGGGTGCGGCTCAAGGCGACCTCGCTGCCGGCTTGGTTGCGCATCACGAGCTTGTAGCGCCCGCCGAACCACGGAACGATCTCCCGGACATGCCGCAGGTTGACCAGGCTCGATTTGTGGGCGCGAAAGAAGAGCGCCGGGTCTAGTCGCTCCTCGAGTTCGCGGAGCGTGTAGTTGGTCATGAAGGCGCGCTCGTTGGTATGCGCGTACACGAGCCGGTACTCGATGGCGAACCAGAGCACGTCGCTCACGGGGAGAATCAGGATCCGCTTCCCGCTGTGGACGGGAATCTGCGTCACGTACACTTTCTGCTGCTGCTCCTCGAGGCGGCGGAGCACGCTCTCGAGGTCGGGGCCGGGATGAGCGGTCGCCAGGCGGGAGCGGACCCGGCCGACCGCCTCTTCCACCCGGGCCCGGGCGAAGGGCTTCAGGAGGTAATCGATCGCCTGCACCTCGAAGGCGCGGATGGCGTAGTCGTCGTAGGCGGTCGCGAAGACGACGTGAGGCGAGGGCCTACGGAGCGCCTTCAACACCTCGAAGCCGTCCATCCCAGGCATGCGTACGTCGAGGAAGACGAGATCGGGCCGCTCCGCCTCGATCAGGGCGAGCGCCTCGACGCCGTTCTGCGCCTGTCCCACGAGCTCGACGCCGTCGAGCGCCGCCAGGAAGCCCGCGAGCCGGTCGCGCGCCAGCTTCTCGTCGTCGACGACGATCGTACGGATGGCGGTCACCTCAGGCTGCGGCCTCGATCGGCCGGATCGGCAGGCGCAGGCAGACGCGGGTGCCGGCGCCGGGAGCGCTGGTGATCTCGGGCTGGTGTCCGGCGCCGTAGATCCGTGCCAGTCGGTCGCGGAGGTTCCGGAGGCCGACGCCTCGCTCGTAGACGCGCTCCAGCGCCGGGCCGGGCATGCCGAGGCCGTCGTCACCCACGGTGAGGGTGAGAACCCCGTTGCCGACCTCCGCCTCGATGCGCACCGTGCCGGTGCCCATCTTGAGCGACAGCCCGTGCTTGACGGCGTTCTCGACCAGCGGTTGGAGCGTCAGGTTGGGAATCGCCTGCTGCAGGCTGCTCGGATCGACCCGGGTCTCCACCCGCAGCCGCTCCCCGAAGCGGGCCCGCTCGATCTCGAGGTAGGCGGCCGCCATCTCGAGCTCCTCGGCGAGTGGGACGAACTCCTGCTCGGCCCGCCGGAGGACGTAGCGGAACATCTCGGCCAGCCGCTCGACGCACGCCTCGGCCTTGTCGGGGTCGGTGTGGATGAGCTGCGCGATCGAGTTCAGGCTGTTGAAGAGGAAGTGGGGGTTGATCTGGGCGCGGAGCGCTGCGAGCTGCGCCGTCGCGGCGAGCTCGGTGAGCTCCCGCTCCCGGCTCTGCAAAGTGAGCACGCGGGCCCAGTACTGATGGTAGCCGATGATCGTCATGAGGAGGGTCGGGACGATGGGAAGGAGAGCGTACATCCGTACGCTTCGCTGCCGCATCTCCGGCGTGATCGTGATGTGGAGCTCGTCGCCCCCCGGGCTTCCGAAGATCGAGGGCGCGCCGAGGAAACGGCTCACCGCCTCGGTCAGGACGACCGAGAGACAGGTGAGCGCGAGCAGCGTCACCAGGCTCTCGAGCCCGACCCTCCGTGGCAGCGTGGAGGCGCCGAATCGCGGGAAGACCCACCGCCAGAGCGAATACGTGACGGCGGAGAAGATCAGGCTCGTCGGAACGAAGGCGGGCAGCGCCCAGAGCGATCGCCAGAGGAAGACGTGGAGGAGGCCCAGGTGCAGGCCGATCGCC
>VBLA01000549.1 GCA_005879245.1 Deltaproteobacteria bacterium | reverse complement strand
TCACCACGGTGGTCGGCTTCGGAAGCCTCATGACCGCGGCTCACCGCGGCATCTTCGGGCTGGGACTCCTGCTGACACTCGGGATGATCGCGACGCTCGGCGCCTCGCTGATCGTGCTCCCCGTCCTGCTCGCCTGGACCGAGCCCCGCGTCATCGTGGAGCCGACGGCCGTCGAGCCGTCGGAGCCCGCGCGAGCGGCTGCGTAGGACGAAGACGCCTACTGCTCCTCCGCGAGCTTCGTCCGGATTCTCTTCGCCAGCTCGTCGTAGGAGGCGGTTCGAATCGTCTTGTCGAACTGAGCGCGAAAGTTCCCGTCCAGGCTCACCCCGTCGACGGCCACGTCGGACATCTTCCAGAGCCCACCCTCGGCGATGAGGCGGTAGTCCACGGGCAGCTCGTCGGTATTCTTGCGGACGAGGGTCGTACGCACGACGGCGCCTTCCTTCTCGATGGACTCGGTGCCGTAGGTCGTCGTGCTGTCGCCGAGGAAGCGCAGCACCAGGCGGTTGTAGGAGCGCTCGAAGAGCTGTCCGAACAGGCCGACGAACTCATCGTGCTGCTCGGCGGTGAGGCCCGCCCACTGAGAGCCGAGCGACTCCCGAGCCATCGCCCGGAAATCGAACGAGTCGCGTATGACCTTTCCGACGTGTTCGCGTCGGTCGCGTTCCTTGGCCGATCCCTGCAGCTGCGGATCGTTCAGCACGGCCGATACGGCATCGAGGGTCTGACGGACCCGCTCCTGCGGCGCCCCGGCCAGCGCGGACGCGGGGCCGAGCGCGACGAGGAGAGCGACGAGGATTGCGGTGCGAGAGACGGTCGGTCCCGGTCGTGCGCGCCCGCGAGCTCGAGTCGCCATCTCGTCCGCACTGAACCGTATCGCAGGCCGGGGACGCACGGAAGCCCAGGGACGACGCGGTCGGGAAAGCGATCCCGGCCCCCCTGCCACGTCCGGCACGCCGAGGGCTATGGATTCGTCCGGAGGGGCCGGCTAGGTAGAGCCACTCGGGATATGTTGTCGGGGATCCACTCTCGACGGGTGGACGATGCGATGGTGAGCGAGCTGCGCGCCGATCACCGAGGGTGCCCGCCGGGCAATCTCCACCAGATGCTGCTCGAGGTGTGAGCCGACTGCCGACATGTTGGCGTAGTGGTCACGGTCCGCGTTGATCTCGGCACCGGTCCGGAAGTTTCGTTTAGCTGCGGCCGGCCCGCGTCATGCTGCCGAGAGATCGGCACGAGTGCCGAAGGCCCGGCGCCTCGCTCTCGAGATCGCTTCACCGGCACCTGTACCGGGACGGCACGGTAGTTGCGGAGACGCCGGGCAGGGGGCCGCGGACCGGCATCTTGGCCGGGTTGAGGAGCCAGCATTGTCAAGGAGCGTAAGCAGGAAGCCACCCGGTGGCACGTTCGCTGCCCACGCGTCGTCGCCAAGGTGGACGAGCGTGTCACGACTCGTTCCCAGCGTCCCGCAGACCGATCCGACCCACCGGCAGGCCGCCGCCTGGGCCTTGGTCCTGGCGGGGGGAGATGGTGTTCGCCTGCGGGAGCTCACCCGCGTGATCGCCGGAGCCCCCATTCCCAAGCAGTACTGCCGAATCACGGGAGATCGCTCGCTCCTCGAGCTGACGGTCGCCCGAGCCCGCGAACCGCGATACCGGCCCCGGAATCCTGTTGGGCCTGCTGGATGTCGCGCGGCGAGCGCCGGACGCCACGCTCGCCATCTTCCCGAGCGACCACTTCGTGCGCAACGAGACGATGTGGCTTCACCACGTCGAGCGCGCCACGGATACGGTCGCGCACTTGCCCGAGAAGATCGTACTCCTAGGCATTCCGCCGGACCGGGTGGACCCCGGTCTCGGCTACCTCGAACCACGCCGCCCGCTGCCACTGGGTGGCGGGGCGCCAGCCTTCGAAGTGAGTGCTTTCCATGAGAAACCGACGACTTCAGATGCCCGTCGCCTGATCGCCGGAGGGGCTCTCTGGAACTCATTCGTGCTCGTGTTCCGGCTGCCTGCCATCTTGATGCTGCTCCAGCGGTCCCTCCCCGCTGCGGTAGCCGGCCTGTGCGGGCGGAACGATCCCACCGGTCTGGAGCGTGCTTATCGGAATCTCACGCCGTGGAACTTCTCGCGCGACTTCCTGGCGCGGATTCCAGACTCGCTGGTGGCCATCCGCGCCGACGATGTCGGATGGTCCGATTGGGGAACGGTCGAAGCGATCGAGCGCACTCTTGTAGCGCTCGGTCGTAATCCGCCGTGGGGCGCGCGCGGCACCCCCAGGTGGCGGCGTCGTGAGTCACATTCGTCGATCGCGACTGCCGACCAGCGTTTGGCGAATTTCACGTAAGGCCGTGAGGAGATCGTCCGCCGCCTGCCCGACATCGCGCTTGCCGGCCCTATCGCGCGGCTCCGCTCGAACTCCATCCACGGCATCAATAACGGCCAAGGCGCTCAAGGTGGATTGTGGCCGCTAGACTTCCGCTGGACTGCTCTGAGCGCTGAGCATGCACCCGCACGCAAACTGGCGGAAGGCGTGCCGGCGCGTCACCGCCGCGTTGATCCTCAAGCTGCTCTTCCTCGGCGCGTTCCTCGCGCACGCGGTCCAGGCGGTCGCCAACGACTGGGGAATGGGCGAAGCCAACTCCAAGATCGCCCCTTCGAGCATCTTCCAACCCATCTCCACTCCGGCTCACGAGATCAGCACGATCTTCGTCCTGGCCGTCACGACGGCGATCTTCGTGATCGTCACCGGACTTCTCACGTACAGCCTGATCCGCTTCCGCTCTCGCCGTCGCGACGACGGGAGCGAGCCACCGCAGACCGAGTACTGGCCGCACTTGCTGCTCCCGCGCATCGCAATCCTCGTCTTCGTGCTGCACCAGCACCTCGTCGAACCCGGGCGAGCCTCCGCATGAAACCGGCTGCTCCGCTCATCGTCGGGTGTGTAATGATCGCGTCCATGGTCCTGGTCCAGGCAACGGCGGTCACCGCCATCATTCGTCTCGTTCGACGGCAGGTTCCGCGAGCCAACGCCGTCGCTAACTGGGTGCACAACGTCGGCGTGTTTGCGCGCGCGCTGCTGCTCATCGTGGCTGCTCAGCTCCTGCAGATCGCGGCGTGGGCAGCACTCTTCGTCGCCTGCGGCGAGTTCGACGACTTCTCGACCGCCTTCTACCACTCGGCCGTGAACTTCACGACGCTCGGTTATGGGGACATCGTCATGTCGCGAGCCTGGAGGCTCCTCGGGCCGCTCGAGGCCGTCGCGGGGATGCTGATGTTCGGGGTCTCGACGGCGGTCCTTTTCGCCGTCACCCAGGCGTTGATCCGCCCCCGCGAAGGCCACAGGGCTGGAGGGTCGGCGCGCGGGGAGAGACCATGAGAAGTCGCGACGAAATGCTGCGCACCGTCGGGGACGAGTCCTTTGACGTTTGCGTGATAGGCGGCGGGGCAACGGGAGCGGCCTGCGCGCTGGATGCTCAACTTCGCGGCCTGAAGACCGTGCTGGTCGAAGCCGGAGATTTTGCGGGTGCCACCTCGAGCAAATCGACAAAGATCATTCACGGGGGCGTTCGTTATCTCGAGGAGGCGGTCAAGGACTTGGATGCCGCGGAATATCACGTCGTCAACCGCGCGTTGCACGAACGAATCTTGATGCTGAAGAACGGTCCCTACCTTTCTCGAACTCTCGAGTTCCTCATCCCCTGCTTCCACTGGCTGGATGCTGGTTACTACGACGTCGGGCTGAAGCTCTATGACTGGATCGCCGGAGACACAGGCATTTTCCCCAGTCATTTCTTGTCCCGGCAGGAAACACTGCGGCGCATGCCCACGCTCAAGAATGCCGGTCTCGTCGGCTCCATTGCCTACGCCGACGGGCAGTTCAACGACGCCGGCTACAACCTTGCGCTGGTGAAGGGGTTCCTGGAGTCCGGCGGGACGGCTTCCAACTACCTCCGGGTCACCGGCTTCCAGAAAGCTGTGACCGGGACACTCGCGGCGGCAGAGGTGGAAGATCAACTGTCTCGTCAGACGTTCGTGATCCGAGCCCGCGCCTTTGTGAATTCCACTGGTCCGTTGGCGGATACCGTTCGGGATCTTGCCACGCCGGGGATCCATCGCCGCATGCGACTCAGCAAGGGAAGCCACATCCTGTTGCCTCTGGATGTACTTCCCAGTGAGGACGCGATGCTGATCCCGAAGACAGAAGACGGGCGCGTCCTGTTCGCCATCCCTTGGATGGGACGGCTCTTGGTCGGCACCACGGAACAGGAGGTCGGCCTCGATGACGAGCTCTGCGTTACCAAGCAAGAAGTCGACTTCATTCTTCGCCAACTCAACCAGTACCTAGAAAAGCCCGTCGCCCGGAGCCAAGTCGTCAGTGGTTTCGCCGGGGCGCGGCCGCTGGTGAGCCGCGGCGGCAGCGGTGATACCAAGAAACTCTCCCGTGACGATGAATTGGAGACTGACCCTCGAAGTGGTCTGATCAGCATCATGGGAGGGAAGTGGACGACCCACCGGGCAATGGCCGAAGACACCGTTGACGCCGTCCAGAGATACCTGGGCTTGGCGGTGACCCCAAGCCTGACGCGAAATCGCCCCCTGACCGGCTCGAATGGTTTCACGCCTGTCTACTGGATGAGTCTGGTCCGGGATTACCGCATTTCCGAGCAGACTGCGCAGCACCTGGCGGGACGATTCGGCACCAACGCGCCGAAGGTCCTGGACATCGCCGAGAAAGACGCCGATCTCGCCAAGCCCATCGTCGATGGTCTTGCGCCCATTCGCGCCGAAATCGTGCAGGGCGCCTCTGACATGGCGGTCACCATCGAGGATGTGCTGTCGCGACGCATCGGCTTGGAGTTCTTCAGCTGGAGATCTTCGATCGAAGCGGCGCCGGTCGTCGGATCGATTCTCGGCAAGCAGCTCGGCTGGTCTGCCGAGCATACGCGGTTCGCCGTCGGGCAATACGTGGACAGGATTGACAGCTACCTCAGAGTGGCGGGACTGGCGCCGGATCGGGCACGGGACTACTAGGCCAGGCCTCCAGCTGCGGACGAGCGACATCATGGCCCGCCGATCATCGAGGAAGGTCGTCTACGCGGCCTTGCTCGGCAACGTCCTCGTCGCACTGACGAAGTTCGCGGCCGCTGGCGTCACCGGCAGCTCTGCGATGGTGAGCGAGGCGATCCACTCACTGGTCGATACGGGCAACGAGATCCTCCTCCTCTACGGCTTGCGCCGCGCAGCGCGACCCCCCGACGAGCTCCACCCGCTGGGGCACGGCCGGGAGCTTTATTTCTGGAGCTTCATCGTGACGCTCCTGATCTTCGCGCTTGGCGCCGGCGTGTCGGTGTACGAGGGAATCAGCCACGTCATCGCCCCGGTGCCGATCTCGAATTCCATCGTGAACTACGTCGTCCTCGGCCTGGCCTTCGTGTTCGAGGGCATCTCCTGTGGCGTAGCGATGAAGGAGTTCCGCTCCGCGAAGGGCAAGCGCGGGTACTTCGAGGCGGTGCGTCAGAGCAAGGATCCGACGATGTTCATGGTGCTCTTCGAGGACTCCGCCGCGCTGATCGGCGTGATGATCGCCCTCGCCGGGATCGCGGCGAGCGAGACGTTGGACCGCCCTGTGCTGGACGGCGCCGCGTCCATCGGCATCGGGGTCCTGCTCGGCGTAGTGGCCATGTTCCTCGCCCGCGAGG
>VBLA01000036.1 GCA_005879245.1 Deltaproteobacteria bacterium | reverse complement strand
ACCCAGCCAGGCGTCGCCCCGCAGGACTTCTACGGCACCACCATCTTCCCGACCGAGGCCCGCATCCGCGGCCACTGGGTGCGTGCGCAGCGGCAACGCATGGACGCGGTGCTGGTGGTCGACGGCCCGCCCGATGCGCCGCGCGTGACCTGCCGGTTGCTCCGCGACCTCCGGGTGGGTGACCGCGTCGTCTCCGGCATCGAGGGCGTGCGCACCCATCCGACGCACGTGCGACCGTCGGGCTCGGCCTTCGAGTTCATGGCCTCGGGGGTCTCCAGCGAGCGGCGGGTGGAGCTGGCGGTGGAGCGGATCGCGTGGGAGATGCGCCGCATTCGCGAGCGGGGCAGCAAGATCGCCGTGGTCGCCGGGCCGGTCGTGATCCACACGGGCGGCGGTCCCCACCTGGCTCGCCTCGTGCGTCGGGGCTACGTCCAGGCACTCCTCGGCGGCAATGGATTCGCCGTCCACGACCTCGAGCAGAGCCTGTTCGGGACCTCGCTCGGGGTGGACCTGAAGCGTGGGGTGGGCGTCGAGGGCGGTCACCGCAACCACCTGAAGGTGATCAACCTGGTACGCGGCCACGGCGGCATCGCACAGGCGGTCCGCCAGGGGCTGATCCAGCGAGGGATCTTCTACGAGTGCGTCGAGCGGGGCGTGCCGTTCGCCCTCGCCGGCTCGATCCGGGATGATGGTCCGCTTCCCGATACTCAGATGGACCTCCTCCGCGCCCAGGAGGAGTACGCGCGCCTGCTCGCCGGCGCCGAGATCATCCTGATGCTCTCCTCGATGCTGCACTCGATCGGCGTCGGGAACATGACGCCCGCCGGGGTGCGACTCATCTGCGTCGACATCAGCCCGGCGGTGGTGACCAAGCTCGCGGATCGCGGCTCGGTGGAATCGACCGGCATCGTGACCGACGTCGGCCTCTTCCTGAACCTGCTCGCCACGAGTCTCGGGGCCGACCCGACGGGAGACGACCCGCGTGGCGGTGAGGGCAGCGCATGACGACGCCCGGACGCGGCTTGTAGCCCCCGCAGCGCTTCGCTACCCTCGGCCGCGTGGGAGGCAAAGGCGACCGGCCCAACGTCGAGAACAGGTGGTGGGTCGATCACGGGAAGGACGCGCACGGCCAGCCGATCGAGCGCCCTCCCGCGCAGTTCGGCGGCCGTTTCTTCCGTACGGGAGCGGACTTCGAGCAGGAGCGGGCGCGTCTCCGCCTGACGGACTCGAATCTCAAGTGGCTCGAGGAAGGAGCCCCGTCGCCTGGCGGCTGGGGACTCATCCACGCCCTCGCCGACGAGCGCTTTCCCGAGAAGCGCGTCGAGCGCGTGAAATCTGCCTTCCCCATTCCCCCCGGCGGCCGGGGGGTGATCATCGATTCGGGCACCTCCGTCCGGCTGATCATGACGGGCGACCCGTCCGGCGAGCGCCTGGTAGAGGTCCGCCTGGGCGACGAGTCCTCCTTCGACGCCTGGGTCCAGGGCGAATGGGTGGGCGAGGCTCTGTTCCGGAACTTCGACGAAGCGCTGCGCCGTGCGCCCGCCCTCGTCCACGAGTATCTGGCCACCTCTCGAGCCACCCCCCTCGCCTGAAGGGAGCGCCGGGGGGTCCTTTACGGCCGGACCGGGCCTGCGCTATGCAGCCGCCACCTAGTTTTATCCAAAGGGGGCTCCCCATGGCAGCGTCCGAGGACGAACTCGCAAAAAAGCAGGTCCAAGAGGCAGTCTGGACGTGGACCGGCCGGATCGTCGTTCTCGCGGCCACGTTCGGTTTTGGCTTCTTCGGTGGCTGGTATCTCTGGGCACGCGGCTTCCAGGGCGCACCCGCCTTGCGCGAAAAGGTCGTGGCGATGGACGCGCAGCTCCTCGAGTTCAAGAACAAGCGGGTCGATGTCGAGGGGCAGCTGGTCGTCGTTCGCGGCCGCCTCGACCAGTGTCAGACCGACCTCGCGAAGGCCCGTTCCGCGCCGGGGGCAACACCATAGGGTCCCGGGGGCCCGTGCGGTGCTCGCCCGCTTCGCGGGCTCCGCTCCTCCGATGCCCCCGGACCCCCGTCGCCGCGCGCTGACGCTTGCGGCTCCCCTGGCGTTGCTCGCGCGCTTCGCGCGCTCGGGGCGTGCCGCGCGCGGCAGACTTGACGGAGGAACCTACGCTTCCGGGATTTGCAGCAGGGAGGCTATGCCGATCAGGTAGATGGCTAGGGCGGTCAACATGACGGCGGTGAAGCCCATGACCATGGCGAGGATGGTGGCGAGGACGGAGCTCACGACCGAGAAGAAGCAGTTGACGGCCCAGCTCCAGGCTACGAGCTCCTCGTGGTGAGGGGTCGTTCGGGGAAGCTTGCGGAGGCCGATCGGCATGAACGCGCCGAGACAGACGCCTAGGGGGAAAAGACATCCGGCGGCGAGGGCTACTCTGGCCGGGAGGGGCCAGCCGGCGGCGCGGCCGAGGATCGGTGAGAGGCCGAAGGCGTAGAACGTCACGAGCGCGGCGAGCACCACCGACAGGGGACGTATCGCTGCGGAGAACTCGCTCGCGCGGCGTTGCCACCACAGACTCCCGATTCCCGTCGAGACGAGGAGCGCGCAGAGCGTGACCGTCAGCGAATAGGTGGGGAAGCCGAGGAAGAGCGTGAACCGCTGGATGAGGCTCACCTCGAGAAACATGAAGCCCGTGCCGATCGCGCCGAAGAACACGCCGGCGGGGAGCTTGTGGGGCATGGCGCGCCAGGCCCCGCGCAGCGCCACCAACGGCGCGAGCAGGACGAGGGTGGCGAACGCGGTCACGATCACCAGCAGGCCGAGCAGCAACCGCTCGCCCGTCCCCTCCTCGAACCATCGCTCCCCATACCTCGCGATGGGAGCCGCCGCCTGGCGGAAGGGCACGAAGTGCCAGAAGAAGGGTGCATCATCCGTCACGGGCCGTACATCGAACGGGTACTCGGCGTACCAGCCCTCCAGCGCTTCGGGCGCAAGGGAGACGACCCGCTCGATCGGACCGTCGAGGTTCGCGTGTCCCGGGGCGTGGCGGACGACGCTCCCCGGCACGGCGGCGACGCGCTCCTCGAAGCGTGACACCTCGGCCGGTGTCCAAGGGGATCGCCGGAGCAGGATGGTCGCCGTCACCCAGAACCCGCGCGTCGTGCTGACGAGCACGTGCCGGTCGAAGTCCGTGATCCCGAGACGCCGGAACGCCTCGCGTGCGGTGGCGAGGTAGCGGGCGGTCCGGTTGGGCTTCCGCTCGAAGTCGATCTCGCCGAACTGCACGCAGAGGAGGCCGTCGGGAGGGAGGCGCGCGACGCTCTCGAGCACCATCTCGACGGTGTAGAGGTAGCTCTCCGAGAGGACGAACGCGCCCGAGGTCGCCGCGTTCATGGCCGCATAGCTGTCGGGCGCGACGAACCAGATCAGGTCCGGGCGTCCGGGCGCACGCCGCAGGAACGAGCGGCCCTCCCCGTTCACCAGGGTCACCCGCGGATTCTCGGCGAGGTGGCCGGTCAAGTCCGCGAAGTGCGTGGTCAGCAGCGAGAGCGTGACGGGGTTCAGCTCCACCCCCGTGACGTGCGACGCGCCGAAGTGGAGTGAGGCGAGGATCTCCTGGCCCCCCGCGGCCCCGATGATCAGGACGCGTGGCTCCGGAGGGAGCACGCCGAAGGGCAGGGAGCGGACGTCGGTATCCAGCGGCGCGAGCGAGCGCGGATCGCCGTCGAAGGGGTGGAGTGCGGAGGCGATCAGGCCGTCGTGGAGGATGAGCCGTGGACTCTCCTCGCCACCGAAGCCGGGCACGACGTCCACCCGGAAGACCGGGCTCCAGCGCGAGAACAGCACCGGGCCGGGGCCGCCGAGGGGGTTCATGGTCTTCACGGGATCGGGGACAGGGTCGGGCAGGCGGTCGGGGAAGATCGCGCCGAGGAGGAGCACGCCCGCGACGGGCAACGCCAGAGCGACGAGCGGGCGCGAGCGGGCGGCGGGACGGAGACCGGCCAGGACGAACACGAGACCCGCGAGCATCACGCAGCCCGGCGGCGAGAGGAGCGCGATGAGGGGCACCGCCAAGGCGCAGCCGACGCCGCCTCCCAGGAGATCCGCGCCGTAGAGCTGGCCGACCCGGTCCACGTCCCGGAGGAGGATGGTGGCAACGGCCAGCCCAGCGCCGAGGAACGGGACGAAGAGGCAGCCGCAGATGAGCCCGAGCTTGCCGCCTTCCCATGCGACCGTGGCGGCGGCGAGGGGGAAGAGGCCGTACATCATCTTCAGGGCGTGCACCGGTGTTGCGGCGATCGCCAGGTAGCCGAGGGCCGTGCTCGCGCCGGCGACGAGACCGGAGGCCGGGATCATCTTGCACGGCGGTAGCCGGCGGAGCCTCGGGAAGACCATGAGGCAGACGCCGCTCGTGCCGAGCCCGAGGAGCGCGATGCCGATGATCGCGTAGGTGAAGTAGTAGTAGAACTTGAACGAGAAGATGCGGGTGTAGCTGATCTCGAGGAGAAGGGTGCCGAGAGAGAGAAGGAATATCTCGGCGGAGAGCGGCTGCTCCCTCGTCGGCGAAGCCAGCGGCGCCTTCCCTCAGCCGCGGGACATCAGATGACGCCGGCGTCGCGGAGGCGCGTCAGCTCGTCCGCCGCGAGTCCCAGGAGCCCCTCGTAGATCTCGCGGTTGTGCTCTCCCAGCTCGGGGCCGAGGCGGCGGACGTCGCCCGGCGTCGCCGAGAGCTTCACCGCGACCCCCGGGACGACGACCTCGCCGAGCACCGGATGGGGCAGCCGGCGCACCATCTCGCGCGCGAGGAGCTGGGGGTGCTCGAGGAGCTGGTCGGCCGCGTAGACGGGCGAGCAGGGAACCCGGGCGCCATCCGGCCCGAGGGCGGACATGACCTCCTCGACGCTACGCTCGGCGACCCATGCCGCGACGATGGCGTTCACCTCCTCGCTCCGCTCGAGTCGCCCCCGCGAGCCCCGGAAGCGCGGGTCCTCGCCCAGCTCCGGACGGCCGATCGCGGCCGCGAGGGCGCGGAAGAGCTTGTTGCTGGCGACGGCGATGACGACCCAGCCGTCGCGCGCGCGGTAGCAGTCGTAGGGGGCGGTGGCGAGGTGGCGGTTGCCGACGCGCAGGGGCAGCCGGCCGGTGGCGGCATGGAGCGTCGGCCAGTTGTCCAGGAGCGAGAACATCCCGTCCTGACCCGAGACGTCGACGACCTGCCCGCGCCCCGTCGTGTGGCGCGCCACGACCGCGGCGAGGATGCCGATCGCGCCGAAGAGCCCTTGCACGTAGTCGCCGAGCGAGCCCCCGCCGCGCGTCGGCGGATCGTCGGGGAACCCGGTGAGCGACATGAAGCCACCCGCCGCCTGGGTGATGATGTCGTAGGAGGGCCGCCGGCTCCACGGCCCCGTCTGCCCGAAGCCGGAGAGACTCCCCACGATCAGGCGGGGCTGGTCGCGGCAGAGCGCCGGCGGATCGAACCCCCACCCCGCGAGCGTGCCGCCCGCGAAGTTCTCGACCAGCACGTCGAAGTGCGGCAGCAGGCGACGCAGGAGCGCCCGCCCCTCCTCGTGGCGGAGGTCGAGCGTGATGCCGCGCTTGTTGCGGTTGAGCGCGAGGAAGAAGACCGGCACGCCGCCGGCCGTCGGGTAGCCGTACCGGCCCTCGTCACCCCCGCGGGGCGCCTCCACCTTCACGACGTCGGCTCCCATGTCCGCCAGGATCGCGGTACAGAAAGGGCCGGCTAGAAAGCGCGTGAGGTCGAGGACGCGGACGCCGGTGAGCGCGCTCACAGGTAGGGCAGGAACGTCTTCATCGCCGAGAGGAGCGCTTCCAGGTCGGCGTAGTCCACGAGCTCGCTGTAGAGGGCGGCGTAGGTCCCACGGATGCGCTCCCGGTCCTGCTTCCCGGGCGGCAGGGCGAGCGCCTGCTCGAGCTGCTTCAGGAGCGGCTGCGTCTGGAGCTTCGTCTCGACGGGGATCTCCTCCGAGAGCGCGATCAGGAGGCGGCTCCGCTCGATCAGTCGCCCGACGATGTACTCGTCGCTCCGCTCCGGCACGGCCGCGCCTTCACTCCGGCTTCGGCTCCCGCAGCTGCCGCTTCCAGTCGAGCATGCGGGCCTTCGCTCCCGCCGTCTCCGCCTCGGGCACCATCCCGGCGGCCTGGTACATGCGTGAGAGCGTCGTGTGCGCGAGCACGTCCTCGGGAGTGAGCTCGCAGAGTCGCTTGGCGGCCGCGATCGCCTCGTCGTGACGACCCAGGTCGTTGTACACCAGCGCCAGCCCCTGCCAGGCGTCGGCGTACTCGGCGTCGAGCGCGATGGCCTCCCGGTAGGCAGCCACCGCCGCTTCGAGCTTGTCGTCCGCGATCAGATCGACCGCGCGGTCGTAGAGATCCTCCTTGGCGGACATGCGCGTCCCGTAGCGAATCCCGGTGGCGCCGGCAAGCGCCGGGACTCGCCAAGAGTCGCCAACAGTCGCCAAGAGTCGGTTGACCGCGCGGGGCCACCCACCTAGGTGAGTCGCGTGACCGACGCCCTCCCGCTCGAGGCCGAGCTCGCCGCCGCGATCACCGCCGTCGCCGAGGGCGGCCCGCCTCTCGACTTCGATGCCTGGGCGCTCCGCATCTTCGCCCATCAGTTCGAGCGGAACGCGCCCTATCGCACCGTCTGCGAGCGCCGGGGCGTGACGCCGGCCGTGGTGGCGCGCTGGGAGGACGTGCCCGCGGTGCCGACGGCGGCGTTCCGGCACCTGGAGCTCACCTGCGGTCCCCCCGAGGCCGTCTTTCGTACCAGCGGCACGACGAGCGGCCCCGCCGCCCGCGGCAGCCATCTCGTGCCCCATCTGGCGCTCTATCGCGCGTCGGCTCTGGCCGCGTTCTCGCGCTTCGTCCTGCCCGACGGGGCACGACCGTCGTGTGTCCTCCTCCTGCCCTCCGTCGCGCATCGCCCCGAGTCCTCGCTCGTGCGCATGTGCGCGTGGGTGGGTGAGATGCTCGGCCGCGGCGCCGAGTGGTTCGTGGGCGACCGCGGGCTCGAGATCGAGCGACTGCTCGAGGCGCTCAGCGATCGGGAGAGGAGCGGCGAGGCCGTCCTCGTCGCGGGCCCCACCGCGGCCTTCGCCGACCTCTTCGAGGTATGCCGGACGCGCGGGCGCGCGTTCCGACTCGGGCCGGGGAGCCGCATCATGGACACGGGAGGAGCGAAGGGTCTCCGCCGCCCGCTCTCGCGGGCCGGGTTCTTCCGCGAGTGCTGGGCGCACCTCGGCGTGGCCGGCTACTCCTGCGTGAACGAGTTCGGCATGACGGAGCTCTGCTCGCAGCGCTACGACAGCGCGCTCGCCGATCGCTTCCATGGACGGAACCTCGCGCCGCGCCGACTGCTCGCGCCGCCCTGGCTCCGCACCCGCGTGCTCGATCCAGATACGCTGGCGGCCGT
>VBLA01000035.1 GCA_005879245.1 Deltaproteobacteria bacterium | reverse complement strand
AGCTCGACCGCGGGCGGGTCGTGTCGATCGAGGAAAAGCCGCGCCGGCCGAAGAGTGACTATGCAGTGACCGGCCTTTACCTGTACGATGCGCGCGTGTTCGATGTGATCCGGACACTGAAGCCCTCGACGCGGGGTGAGCTGGAGATCACCGACGTGAACAACTGGTACCTCGCGCGCGGTGAGTTGTGGTGCGAGGTGCTGGAGGGCTGGTGGTCCGATGCGGGGACGTTCGCCTCGCTCCACCGGGCCGGGAACCTCGTCGCCCGGACCGGCGCCAACCGCGTCGACGGCCCCGCCACGCGCCTGCCGCCGGGGGCGCCGGCCCGGGGATCGCGGCGCCCCCGCACGGCACGGAAACCGCGATGATCGAGGGAGTCGTCGTCAAGGAGTGCGTCGTTCACAGCGACGACCGGGGGCTGCTGGTCGAGATCGTGCGGGACGATGAACCCGTCTTCCGCGAGATCAGGCAGTCGACCTTGACGCTCGCCTATCCGGGCGTCATCAAGGCGTTCCACTGGCACCGCCGGCAGTGGGACGTCTGGTTCTTCGTCTCCGGCATGGCACAGGTCGTCATGCACGACCTGCGCGCGAACTCGCCGACCGCCCAGCGGACCGAGGTGCTCTACATGGGAGAGCGCCGGCCGCTCGTGGTCGCCATCCCCCCGCTCGTCGCGCACGGCTACCGGGTGCTCGGCGCCGACCCCTGCGTGCTCCTCTATCACACGACCGAGCGCTACGATCCCGCCGATCCCGACGAAGAGCGTCTCCCGTACGACGATCCCCGCATCGGCTTCGACTGGCAGACGAAGAACCGGTAGCCATGCGGGCGCTCGTCACCGGCGCGGCGGGTTTCATCGGCACGAACTTCGTGCGCCAGACGCTCGCCAGGAAGCGGGAGGGGATCGACCGCCTCGTCGCGCTCGATCTGCTCACCTACGCGGGCAACTACGCCAACCTGACGGGCCTCGAGTCCGATCCGCGCTTTCGCTTCGTGCGCGGCGACGTGGCCGACCGGGATCGGGTCGCGGCGCTCGTCGCCGAGGAGGCGATCGACGTGATCGTGCACTGCGCCGCCGAGACCCACGTCGATCGGAGCATCGTCGACGGGGCGCCTTTTCTCGTCACCAACGTGCACGGGACGCTGGCGCTGCTCGAGGCCGTGCGCGGGCGCCCCGGCTTCCGGTGCTTCCTGCACGTGTCCACCGACGAGGTATACGGCAGCGTCGCGGAGGGTCGCTCGACGGAGAGTGCGCCGCTCCGTCCGTCGAGCCCGTACGCCGCCAGCAAGGCGGCGGCCGACGGCTTCGTGTTCGCCTACGCGGCAACGTATGGCGTGCCGGCGGTCATCACCCGTTGCTCCAACAACTACGGCCCCTACCAGTTTCCGGAAAAGCTCATCCCGCTCTTCGTGACCAACGCCCTGGACGGTGAGTCGTTGCCCCTCTACGGTGACGGGATGAACGTGCGGGATTGGCTCCACGTCGAGGACCATGCCGAAGCGCTGTGGCACGTGCTCGGGCTCCGCGCGGCGCCGGGAGAGGTATTCAACATCAGCGCCGAGAACGAGATGCCGAACCGGGCGCTCACCGAGCAGATTCTCCGGCTGCTCGACCGCCCCGCGAATCTGGTGCGCTACGTCGCCGATCGTCCCGGGCACGATCGCCGCTACGCGCTCGACCCGGGCAAACTGCGCGCCACCGGCTGGCGTCCGCAGGTGAGCTTCGCCGACGGCCTCGCGCGAACCGTTGCCTGGTACCGCGAGCGTCGCGCCTGGTGGGAGGCGATCAAGAGCGGCACGTACCGGGACTACTACGATCGTATGTACAGCGGGCGACTCGCCGGGAGCAGCGCGGCGCCCCGCGAGCCCGGGGTATGAGCGAGCCGCCTGGCACGCCGACGCGGCCGGAGCAGGTGCCGAAGCCCTGGGGCCACGAGACGATCTGGGCCCGCAGCGAGCGCTACGTCGGCAAGATCCTCCACGTGCGCGGAGGGGAGGCCCTGAGCCTCCAGTACCACCGGATCAAGGAGGAGACCATCCTCGTGCTCTCGGGGGCGCTCGACCTCGAGGTCGGCACGGAAGGGGAGGGGCGTCGTACCGTCCGGCTCGGTCCGGGCGACGGCTGGCACCTGCCGGCCGGCACGCGCCACCGCATGACGGCGCGCGCCGACACCGACGTCCTCGAGGTGTCCACCCCCGAGCTCGACGACGTCGTCCGCCTCGAGGACCGCTACGGCCGCGTGAAGTGATGCCGACCGCGCTCATCACCGGCATCACCGGCCAGGACGGCTCGTACCTCGCCGAGTGGCTCCTCCCCCGTGGCTACCGGGTCGTCGGCATGGTGCGGCGTGCGAGCACGGAGAACTTCGAGCGCATCGCCCACCTGCGCGATCGCATCGAGCTGCGTCAGGCCGATCTCCTCGACCAGCTCTCGTTGATCGATCTGCTGCGCACCGTGCGGCCGGACGAGATCTACAACCTGGCGGCGCAGTCCTTCGTCCCGACCTCGTGGGCGCAGCCGGTGCTGACCGCGGAGTTCGATGCCGTCGGGGTGACGCGGCTCCTCGAAGCGATGCGCCTCAGCGCACCGGAGGCCCGCTTCTACCAGGCGAGCTCGAGCGAGATGTTCGGCAAGGTGCGCGAGACTCCGCAGCGCGAGACGACGCCGTTTCACCCCCGCAGCCCCTACGGGGTTGCCAAGGTCTACGGCCACTACATCACCGTCAACTACCGCGAGAGCTATGGGCTGTACGCATGCTCGGGGATACTTTTCAACCACGAGTCGCCCCGCCGCGGTCGCGAGTTCGTGACCCGCAAGGTCGCCGACGGGGTCGCGCGCATCAAGCTCGGCCTGGCGAGCGAGCTCGCGCTGGGAAACCTGAAGGCGCGACGCGACTGGGGGTTCGCGGGCGACTACGTGGAGGCGATGTGGCGGATGCTGCAGCAACGTCGGGATCGCCTGCGCCTCTGCCGGCCTCGACTGGCGCGCCGTCGTGCGCGAGGAGCCGGCCCTCCTACGGCCGGCGGAGGTCGATCACCTGGTCGGGGACGCGACCAAGGCACGGCGGGTACTCGGCTGGGCGCCGCGCGTCTCCTTCCCGGACCTCGTCGAGATGATGGTGCGCGCTGATCTCGAGCGGCTCCGCCGCGGCTGAGGCGATCCACGCGGCATGCGCGTCCTGGTGACCGGCATCACCGGCTTCGCCGGCCCGTTCGTCGCGGCGGCGCTCCGTGCACGGGGTGACGACGTCCACGGGCTCGTGCGCGGCGGGCCAGCGCGGGTGGCGGAGGCGGGCGCGGGCCTGCTCGGGATCGGAGTCCACGATGGTGACCTGGAGGACGCGGCGGGGTTCGCGCGGCTGGTCGCCGACCTCGCGCCCGACGCCATCGTGCACCTGGCCGGCTTCTCCTTCGTGCCGGACGGGGAGCGCGATCCCCACGCGGCGTACCGGGTGAACCTGGGCGGCACGCTGGCCGTGCTCGCGGCGGTACGGACGCACGCCCCCAGGGCACGGCTCGTGGTCGCGAGCTCGAGCAGCGTGTATGGCGCCGGCGGGACGCGGAGTCTGGCCCTCGACGAAGAGGCGCCGCTGCGTCCACTCACGGTCTACGGGGCCAGCAAGGCGGCGGCCGACGTGGCGGCGGACCAGTGGGCACGCGCGTATGATCTCGACGTGGTGCGCGCGCGCCCCTTCAACCACACCGGCCCGGGACAGGCACCGACCTTCGTGGCGAGCGCGCTCGCGCGGCAGATCGCGGTGGTCGAGGCGGGGAAGGCTGCCGTCGTCCGGATCGGCAACATGGATCCGGTGCGAGATTTCTCGGACGTACGGGACGTCGCCGCGGGCTACGTGGCGCTCCTCGAACGAGGGCGCGCCGGGGAGGCCTACAACCTCTGCAGCGGCGAAGGGGCGAGCGTCGCCGACGTGCTCGCCATCCTGCGGACGCACGCCCGTGTGCCGGTCCGGGTGCACGTCGATCCGGCACTCCGGCGTGACAAGGACCTCGAACGCCTTGTCGGAAGCCATGCGCGGGTGACACGCGACACCGGCTGGCGGCCGCGCATCCCTCTCACCGAGACGCTGGGCGCTCTCCTCGACTACTGGCGGGCGCGCGTCTAGGGCGGTGGCCTCGCACACCCGGTGCGCGCCAGACCTTGGACGTCTGCCGAGCGCGGCCAGGCTGCGCTCGGCACGCCCCGAGCGCGCGAAGCGCGAGCGATTCAAGGGGAGCCGCCCGCGTGAGCGTGCGGCGACGGGATCCGGGGGCATCGGAGCAGCGCAGCGCGCGTGGCGCGCGAGCAGCGCACGGGCCCCCGCGACGTAATGACAGCGCTTGCTGGTGCAGTGGGGCGCGGGTATGCTCGAAAGTCCCCTATGGAGCTGCAGCACCGGACTCTCGAGCAGCTGCTCCTAGAGCAGGGACGCCTCAGCGTCGACGATCTCCGTAAGGTCAAGCGCCTCCAGCAGGAGCGCGGCGAGCGTCTGGAGCGTCTGCTGCTCGATCTCGGCTTCATCTCCGAGGACGACCTCCTGCCCCTGGTTTCGGCGTATCTCGGCGTCGAGACGGTCCACCGCCGTGACTTCCCCGCGGTCCCGGTGCCGCTCGGCAGCGTGAACCTCAAGTTCTGGAAGCACGCCAAGGTTCTCCCGCTCGGGCAGACCAACGGGACGCTCACCGTCGCGATGGCCGACCCGGCCGACTACTACACGCTGCAGGGTCTGCGCATCGCCACGGGGCTCGAGATCGAGCCGCGAATCGCGCGCGAGCGCGACATCCTCGAGGGGCTCGAGGCCGCGTACGGGAACGGCGATCCGGCGGCGGCCGGGGGAACACCGGAGCCCGCCGAGGACACGCTCGAGTACCTCAGCGATGACGAGGAGGACGTCAACCACCTCCGCGACCTGGCGAGCGAGGCGCCCGTCATCCGGCTCGTCAACCTGACGATCAATCGGGCGGTCGAGCAGCGGGCCTCGGACATCCATATCGAGCCATTCGAGAACGAGCTCAAGGTGCGCTACCGGATCGACGGCGTGCTGCACGAGATCGAGACCCCCGCCCGTCGCCTGCAGGCCGCCATCGTCTCGCGCATCAAGATCATGGCGAAGCTCAACATCGCCGAGCGACGGCTGCCACAGGACGGGCGCATCAAGCTCCGGCTCCTGGGCAAGGAGATCGACCTCCGCGCCCGGAAGAGACGCTCAGCCAGTTCTCGCGGCTGATCACCAAGCCCTATGGCATGGTCCTGGTCACGGGACCGACGGGCAGCGGCAAGACGACCACCCTCTACGGCGCGCTCGACAAGATCAACTCGCCTGACAAGAAGATCATCACCATCGAGGATCCGGTCGAGTACCAGCTCCTCGGCGTCAACCAGATCCACGTGAAGCCGCAGATCGGCCTCACCTTCGCCAACGGCCTCCGTTCGATCGTGCGGCAGGATCCCGACGTCATCATGGTCGGGGAGATCCGCGACTTCGAGACCGCCGAGATCGCCATTCAGGCGGCCCTCACCGGCCACCTCGTCTTCTCGACCTTGCACACGAACGACGCCGCGGGCGCCGTCTCTCGACTGCTCGAGATGGGCGTCGAGGACTACCTCCTCGCCTCCTCGCTCCTCGGCGTGCTCGCCCAGCGCCTCGTGCGTACGGTCTGCCAGAAGTGCCGCGAGCCCGCGGAGATGGCGGCCGAGGTCATGCGCGAGATCACCGGGGGCAACGGCGACGCGGTGCAGGTGGTCACGGGACGGGGCTGTGCCGAGTGTGGGCAGACCGGCTTCCGTGGCCGACAGGGTATCTTCGAGCTTCTGCTCATGAACGACCGGGTGCGCCAGCTCATCCTGAAGCGCGCGTCGGCGGACGCCATCAAGGACGCGGCAGTCGAGCTCGGCATGACGACGCTGCGCGACGACGGGTGGCGCAAGGTGCGGGCAGGCATCACGACCGTGTCGGAAGTGGTGCGTGTGACGCAGGAGGAAGCGTAGCTGGGGCTGCTCGGCCGGCTCCGAGGCCAGGCGGTGAGCCTCCCGTTCCTCCGGCTCGTGCATCAGGGTGATCGGCTTGAGCGGTCTGCCGACCTCGATCGCTGAGTGCGCCTGGGAGGTGAAGCGATGCCTGGTCGGGGAGTCTAATCTCTGCTCGTCGGTGGCCCCGTGCCCCGTACCGTCGAAGTTGAAAAGATGCCCGCGCTCACGTATATGATTTTTGAGGTTTTCCCGCGATTTAGCCATCGACTAGAGGCGGGTGCGACGGGATGGGTGTGCGGGGTGGGGAGATCGATTGGCGCAGTTCCAGTACCGCGCGGTTGATCCGCAGGGCAAGGTCGTCGAAGGAACGATCGAGGCCGCGGAGGTACCCGCAGTCGTCGCGCGTCTGCACGACCGCGGTCTGATTCCGCTCGACATCGGCGCCTCCGGTGACGGAGCCCGGCTGCGGCCGGCCCGTTTGGCGCTCCCGCAGCTCCGCAGCTTCGGCCGTCAACGCGTCCGCCATCGCGACCTCTTGGTGCTCACGCAGGAGCTGGCGGCGCTCTCCTCGGCGGGCCTGCCGCTCGATCGCAGTCTCGCCACGCTCGCGGAACTCGCGGACAATCCCGAGCTGAAGCGCATCGTGAGCGAGGTGCTGCACGCCGTGCAGGGTGGCAAATCGCTTGCCGAGGCGCTCGCCCAGCACCGCGTCTTCCCTCCGCTCTACGTGAACATGATCCGCGCGGGCGAGGTCGGAGGGTTCCTCGACACCGTCCTCCAGCGCCTGACCGAGTACCTCGAGAGCGCACAGGAGCTGCGCGACGAGGTCCGCTCGGCGCTCACCTACCCGGTGCTGCTCACCGGGGCGATGGGCCTCTCGGTGACGGTCCTGCTCGTCTACGTGCTGCCGAAATTCTCCGCGCTCTTCACCGACATGGGGCGCGCGCTGCCGTTGCAGGCGCGGATCGTGCTCGGCTTCTCGGATCTGCTGCGCGCGTACTGGTGGGCGCTCCTCGGGACGGTCGGTGCGGTGGTCGGGGCCGTGCGCTACTCGATCCGCACGCCGCGTGGGCGGTACAGCTGGGACGCGTGGCGCCTCCGCATGTGGTTGCTCGGACCGCTGCTCCGCAAGATGGAGGTCGCCCGCGTCGCGCGCACGCTCGGCACGCTCCTCAAGAGCGGTGTCCCCATGCTGCAGGCACTCGGCATCGTCAAGGAGATCGTCGGCAACCAGGTGATCAGCCGCGCGCTCGGTGAGGTGGAGATCGGCGTGCGCGAGGGCGCCGGGGTTGCCGACCCGCTCGCGCGCTCGGGCGTCATGCCGGCCCTCGCCATCCAGATGATCGCGGTGGGAGAGGAGACCGGCCGCCTGGACGAGCTGCTGCTCCGCGTCGCCGACCATTTCGACCGAGAGGTCCGGGTACAGGTGCAGCAGTTCACGCGCCTGCTCGAACCTGTGCTCATCCTGGTCATGGGCCTCGGCATCGGCTTCATCGTGATCTCCATGCTGTCCGCGATCTTCAGCGTGAATGATCTGCCCATGTGAAGGAGGCTTGTGCTGCGATGCGAACCGGGACGTCGTCGGCGGGTTTCACCCTCATCGAGATGATGGTCGTGATGGTCATCATCGGGCTCCTGATGGCGCTCGTCGGGCCGCGCTTCATTCGCCAGGAAGAGAAGGCGAAGGTGGGGGCCGCGCGGGCGCAGATCGAGCTCCTCGGGACGTCGCTCGACACCTTCCGCCTCGACGTCGGGCGCTACCCGACGACGCAGGAGGGGCTCGCGGCGCTCCGCCAGCGGCCCTTCGGGACCGACCGGTGGGACGGTCCGTACCTGAAGAAAGACATCCCCAAGGACCCCTGGGACCACCCCTACTACTACCGCAGCCCGGGCGAGGCCGGGCGGCCGTACGACCTCTTCTCGTACGGTGCCGACGGGGCCCCGGGTGGGGAGGGCGACAACCGCGACGTCACGAGCTGGGAGGGCAACGTCGGGTGAGAGGTGAACGCGCCTTTACCCTCATCGAAATCACGATCGTGCTCGTCATCATCGCGATCGGCACCATGCTCGCCGTCCCGATGATGGAGGCCGGCTTCGAGGCGCGCGAGGTGCGGCGGGCGGCCCGCCAGATCGCCGCCACGATGCACTACTGTCGAGGTGAAGCGCTGGGGCTCGGCGAGCCCCAGGAGCTCGCCATCGATCCGGTCGGGAACAAGATCCACACGACCGGTTGGGCCCGGTGGGCGGTGCTGACCGACCGCGCCGTGATCGAGGACGTGCAAGGGGGGCTCCCCATCGGCGACGGACGGGTGCAGGTGCTCTTCTTCCCGAACGGGAGCACGAGCGGGGCGGAGATCGTGCTCGCGAGCCGCAAGAACCGGCTCGAGAACCGCCTCCGGGTGGCGCTGGATCCATTGATCGGCACGGTACGCGTGGGGGACGCCGCGGGATGAGGCGGACGCCCGCAGCGGGATTCACCCTGCTCGAAATCGCGGTGGCGCTCGCCATCCTCGGGGTCGGGATCGTGACCTGTCTCCAGGTCTTCAGCGGCAGCATCCGGCTCGAGGACCGGGCCACGCGTCAGAGTCGCGCCGTCCTCCACGCCCGGGCCGCCATGGACGCGATGCTCTTCCAGCCGGAGATCGTCGATCACAGCGAGGAGCGCACCACCGCGGATGGGTTCCAGACCCACATCCTCGTCCGCCATGCGGGGGCCGAGGAGGGCATCGATACCCGAGCGCTCGACTTCTCCTCCGGCCAGGCGCTCCGTTATCTGCAGGTGGACGTCAGCTGGCAGGACGGCCTCGGCACGAAGACCTTCACCTTGAAGAGCCTGCGGGTGGCTTCCGAGAATGAAGGCTAGAGCTGGCTTCACCCTCCTCGAGGTCGTCCTCGCCCTCACGGCGCTCGCACTGGTCGCGGCGATCTGCTACGGCGCCTTCCATCTGGGGATCCGTGCGGTCGAGCGGGGGGAGGTGGCGGTGGTGACGGCCCAGCGCCTCAGGGTCGCGAGCGACCTCCTCATCCGACAGGTGAAGTCCGCCGTGCCGTACCCGGCACGCAACCGGGACGACGAGGTCTATCCGTACTTCATGGGCACGGCGACCTCGATGACGTTCGTCACGGCGGCGGGTCAGGAGGGCGGGGGCGGGCTCGCGCGGGTCGTCTACCAGGTGGTCGACGATCCGCCACGGCTCCTGATGGCGGAAAGCCAGTTCTTTTCCCCCGACTCGCTCGGGCGCGCGCCGGTCGAGCGGTCGGACCGCCGCACGAGCGTCCTGCTCGACGGCTTTCGCTCGCTCAAGTTCGAGTACCTGATGAACGATGGCGCCGACACCGAGTGGCACACGGAGTGGAACGGTCTCGAGGACGAGATGCTCCCCGCCGCCGTGCGGGTGCTGGTCGACGGCCTGCCGGGCCTCGAGGTGGAAACCTGGGGTCAGGAGATCCCCCTCATGGCGACCACTTTCGGGGACAATTCGGGTGAGGTCGGCGAGGAGGACCTCCCCGAGGCGGGCGACGACGACTCGGCCGACGATGACGACAACGGCGGCAATACACCATGACCAGCGCTCGTCCTCGTGAGCGCGGCATTGCGCTCCTGCTCGTCATCTGGGTGTTCATGATCCTCGGCGTGCTCGCGCTCGATTTCGCCCAGTACATGCGCGACGACGCGATGGCGGCCGTGAACCTCGCCGAGGAGACGCGGGGCTACTACCTGGCGCTCGCGGGCATGAACCGCTCGTTGTTCGATGCCCAGCAGGCGTTCGAGCACGCCAACCCCGGATCGGGAGCGGCGGCACCCCGCCCCGTCGAGGACCAGGACGCCGAGCCCGAGGGGCCGGTGCCCCCTGACGGGCAGTGGCACGAAGGAACCTTCGCTGACGGTGGCTACGCCGTACGCGTGGTCGACGAGGGGGGGCGCATCTCGCTCAACAAGGCGGATCCCGCGCTCCTCACGCGGATCGTCACCTACATCGTCGAGGGGGGTAACCCGACGGCGAGTCTCGACCGCCGGGCGAGCGAGCAGGTTGCCACCGTCGTCGATTCGATCATCGACTGGCGGGACCCCGATCACCTGCCCGGCCTGCATGGGGCGGAGAGCGACTTCTACATGAAGCGGCAGCCCCCCTACCGCGCGAAGGATAGCTGGTTCGATTCGCCGGAGGAGCTGCTGCGCGTGCGCGGCATCACGCCCGATATCTACTACGGCGGAGAAGGCGTTCCCGGCCTGCGTGACGTCGTGTCGGTGTTCAACCGCGAGCCGACGATCAACCCGCTCACCGCTCCCGCCACGGTCCTGCAGGTCTTGCTCGGCCTCGATGCGACGGCGGTCGCCGAGCTGATCGCAGATCGCGACACCGAGGGCCCGGGGTTCCTTCCGCGCATTCAGGCGCAGCTCACGGCCGTCGATCCGCATCTGGCCTCGCTCATCACGCCGGAGAAACACGAGGCGCAGATCATCTACATCGAGGCGCGTGGGGATACGCACGCGAGTCGCAACCAGTCGCGGGTGGCGTGCGTCGCCGATGTCGGCTCGCAGGCGAGCGAGGGGGTGCGCATTCTGCGCTGGTTCGACCGCGCACCGTGGGCGGCGCCGCTGCCCGGCAGCGGCGAGGGGGGGACGGGGGAGAAGGTATGACCATCGGGGAGCTCTCGCAGCGCCTCCGACGTGCCGACTTCCTGGACGGTCTCGGGATCTACGTCGGCACGCACGAGGTCTCGCTCGCCCACGTAGCCAAACGTTTCTTCCGCGTGGCGCTCCGCCACGCCGCGACGTTTCCGCTACCCGGCGCCGGCCGGCCGGGCGAGCGCCGGCAGGCCATCGCGCAGGCGGTCACGACCTTCGCACGCGAGCACCGCGTCGATACGCGCCGGACCTACCTCTGCGTCTCGCGCGGCGAGGCCGCGTTCAACCGCGTGATCCTTCCCGCCGCCGCGCGCGAGAACCTCGCACAGGTCCTGGACTACGAGCTCGAGCGGCTCGTTCCGCTGCCACGTGACCAGGTCTACTTCGACTTCTCGGTGCGGGACATCGGTGAGGAGCGGCTCGAGGTTCTGCTCATGTGCATCCCTCGAGAAGTCGTGCGGGGCTATCTCGAGGCGCTCGAGGACGCCTTCGTCCGCCCGCGCGGCATCATGCTGGCCTCGACCGCGATCTGCGACTACCTCGCGTTCTGCCGGGGTGACACCACCGCCCCGATGGCCCTCGTCCTGGGTGGTGCCGACGGGGTGGAGCTCGCCCTCCTCCGCGGTGGTCGTCTGGTCGGGAGCCAGCTCCTCCCGGCGAACCGGATGCCGGCGCCGGCCGAGCTCTCACGCTCACTGGCGCGCCAGCTGGCCGACGGCCTGGTCTCTCCCGACGAGGTGCAGCTGTACCGGTGGGAGTTCTCGAACGGATCTGGCCCGTCGCTCCCGGCGCTCGGCGAAGGAGATCTCGTCGCGCTCGCCGCTGGCCGGCTCGAAGGGCCTCCCGCGCTCTTCGAGGCTCCCGAGCCGACGCTCCTGCCGGCGGTGGGAGCGGCGCTCGGCGCCGTGCGGGAAGGGACGATGCCGGTGAACCTGCTGCCGGCCGAAGGGCGGCGCGGCTACGAGGAGGGACTCTCGCTCACGACGGTCGTGCTGGTCGCGCTGGCGGGTGTACTCCTTCTGCTCTGGGGTGGGAGCGCGCTCGTGAAGGACGCGCTCCTCCGGAAGCAGGTGCGCGAGCAGCTGGAAGCGCTTGCGCCTCAGGTGCGTGACGCGAAGGCCCTGCAGGACGAGATCGCCGACCTCCGCAAGCAGATCAACGTGCTCGACCCCGGCCACGAGCGGCGGGTGACGGTGCTCTTGAAGGAGCTGACCGACATCATCCCGGCCGATGCGTACCTGACGGCGTTCAACCTCCGCGGCGATCGCCTGACGCTCGACGGGTTCGCCCACTCCGCGTCGGACCTGATCACCGCGCTCGAGAAGTCGAAGCATTACAAGAACGTGAGCTTCACCTCGCCCACCACGCGGACCGGCGACAAGGACCGCTTCTCGCTCGTCGCGGAGATCGAGAAATGAACTTGCGCACGCTGTGGGCGACGGCTCAGCACTGGTACGCGACGCACTCGGTGCGCGATCGGCGCATCGTCCTGGCGCTGGCCGGGGCGCTGGGGGTTTCACTCGTCTACGTGGGCATCGTCGACCCGATCGTCGCCTACCGGCAGCGGGTGGCGCAGGAGATCGGCGAGGGCCAGGAGCAGCTCGAGCGGTCGGCGCGCTTCATCGGCGCGCTCGACACGCTGCGCGCCGAGCGTGAGGAGCTGCGCCAGCGCCTCACGCAGGCGAAGACGCGCCTCCTCCCCGGCGGCAGCGGAACGCTCGGCGCGGCCGCGCTTCAGGAGCGGGCGAACGCGCTCGCGACGGAGAAGGGCATCGCCATCCAGAGCGCGCAGGTGATGCGGGAAGAGCCGGCGGACCCGTTCCGCAAGGTGGCGGTCCGGCTGACCCTCATGGGGGAGCTCCGCCAGTTCACGGACTTCGTCGCGGGGTTCGAGTACGGACCCCACCAGCTCACCATCCCCTTCGTGGAGGTGAACCGACGGGGCGCGGTGCCGGGTGCGAAGGGCCCGCGCACGCTCTCGGCGACGGTCGAGGTGAGCGGGTATCTCCTGGCGGAGGCCAAGCCGAAGGCCCCGGAAGCGGAGCCGGCCGAAGGGGAAGGGGAGCCGGCCGGCGGAGCGGGCGAAGGCGAAGCCGCTGCCGGCGGAGCCGAGGCCTCGCCGGGCGAGCCGACGCCAGGCGAGCTGCCGGGGGGAGACGCCGGTCAGGGTGAGCCGCCACCAAGATCGTGCGCACGTGGGCGCGTGCGATTCCCTCAGTCGATCTGACGCCCCGGCCGCCGGCGCCCGCGCGCGAGGCGGAGAAGCATGCCAAGGGCAAGCGGGGCGCCACCGACAAGACGGCGGGCCGGGTCGAGCAGAGTCCCACCGTCATGGTGGCCGCCGTCGCTGACAAGGACCTCTTCGACCCGAGCCGCCATGGGCCAACCGAGGACGCCGCGGGCCCCGTGGCGCGCGAGACCGGTCCCCCCCCGGGGATCACCGTCGTCGGCATTCGCATCCTCGGCCGGGATCGCGAGGTCTTCGTGACCGACGCCAGTCAGGGCAACCAGCAGCGCCGACTCCGGCCCGGGGATCAGGTGGGTGGATACACGGTCAAGACGATCGAGTCGACGGGGCTCGTGCTGGTCTCGCCGTCGGGCGACCCGGTAAACATGGAGCTCTCCCTCGAGAAGGGAAAAGCGCAGCCGGCGCATCCGGTGGCGGTGCCCGGCAAGCCGGCCACCCCGGCTCAGGCGGCGGCTAAGCCGGTGCAGTTCTCCCCCGCCGCCGGAGCCCAGGGGGCGTCGCCGGCGGCCGGCCTCCCGGTGAAGCCGGCCGTCCCGGTGGCCCAGACGCCCGGATCGACGGCCGTGCCGGGGCAGGGGATGCCAGTACCGACGCTCGGGAAGCCCGCCGGAGGTGCGCCGGGGCAGAACACCCAGCTCCAGAAGCTGCCGGGCGACGTCCGGCAGAAGCTGGAACAGCTGAAAGAAAGGGAGCAAGGCTCGCGGCTCGGCCGTAAGCAGCGTTGAGGAGGAGGACGGCATCCGGCGGTGCACCGGATGCCGGACAGGAGGGTGCTGTGAAGCGTGGATGGATCGTGGCGGTGGTCACGCTCGGGCTCGTCGTGCGCCCACCGGTGGCACATGAGCAGGACACTCCTCCCGCTGGCGCTGCGGCGCAGGCGGAGGGCGATCAGCCGCTCGGTGAAGAGGAGGCCATGGTCCTCAACTTCGAGCGGGCCGACATCCGGGAGGTGATCCACAGCCTCGCAACGGCGCTCGGCATCAGCTACACGATCGACCCCCGCATCGAGGGGCAAGTGACGATCCGCACCACGGGGAAGATCGCTCGGGAGGACCTGTTTCCGCTGTTGAACCAGATCCTTCGCAACAACGGCATCGCAGCGGTGAAGGTCGGCAACGTCTATCAGATCCTTCCCGTCGCCGAGGCAAAGACGCGTGCCATCGTACCGCAGCGCGAGGCGACGAAGGCGGAGGCGCGGGCGCAGGATGGCTTCGTGATCGAGATCCTGCCGCTGAAGCATGTCGCCGCCGGCGACATGGTGAACATCCTGCAGCCTTTCGTCACGCCGGGCGGCGACGTGCTCTCCTACGATCGGGCCAACCTCCTGGTCGTGACCGACCTGAAGTCGAACGTCGCGCGCCTGCGCGAGCTGGCCAACACCTTCGACACGGACGCCTTCCACAACCTGCGCGCGCGCGTCTTCAAGGTGAAGAACGCCGACCCGGAGGATCTCGCCAACGAGATCCTCGGCGTGCTCGCACCCTACGGCGTGACGGCGACCGGTGACGGAGAGGGCGGGGTCTACGTCGTGCCGCTGTCGCGCTTGAGCTCCATCGTCGTCGTGACCTTCGATCCCGCCCTCTTCGACGAGGTCGACCGCTGGCTTCGCCTGCTCGATATCCCGCCCGAGGAGAGCGCCGGGCGGCAGACCTTCGTCTACAACGTCGAGAATGCGAAGGCGGCCGACCTGGCCGACGTC
>VBLA01000034.1 GCA_005879245.1 Deltaproteobacteria bacterium | reverse complement strand
CTCCTCGCCATGGCCTGCGCGAGGATCCGCTGCGCCGCCTTCGACGGCGCGAAGGCAGCGAAGCTCGCCGCGCCCCGCCAGGCGGACGTGTTCCCGGTGACGATGATCGCTCCGCGGCCGGCCGCGAGCATGCGGGGTACGATCGCCTGGCCGAGGAGCATGAGCGACAGCACGTTGGTGCGGAACGTCTGCTCGAGGGCCTCGGGCGCTACCTCGAGAAACTCCCCGAAGTGGCCGCTCACCGCGTTGTGGACCAGCACGCTCGGGGTCCCCAGGTCCGAGCCGATTCTCTCCACGACCTCCTTCACGCGCGCCGCTTCGGTGACGTCGACGGCGTAACCTCGGCTTCCCGCGATCTCCCGCTCGAGCGCCGCGAGGCGCTCCGCGTCGCGGGCCAGCATCGCGACGCGGTACCCGCCGGCGGCGAACCGTCGGCTGAGCGCCGCCCCGGTGCCGGGACCGACCCCGGCGACCACGCAGATCTTCTCCGACATCTAGAACGACTCCTTGAAGGTTCTGAGGTCGAGCTCGTGGGTCCAGGCGGCCTTCGGCTGCTTGTACAGGTACCAGTAGGCGTCGGCGAGGCCCGAGAGGCTGACGAGGCCGTCCTCGCCCATCGCCTGCGCGAACTGCGGGATACCCTTCATGATCTTGTCGCCGGCGATGCCGCCGTCGACGACGACGTGACCCACGTGGATCCCCTGGGGACCATAGGCGCGTGCCATCGACTGCGCCAGCGAACGCAGCCCGGCTTTTGCCGCCGCGAAGGCCGTCGTGTTCGGCTTCCCGCGCAGCGACGCGGTCGCGCCCGTGAAGAGCACGGTTCCGCGGCCGCGAGGCAGCATCCTCCGCAGGGCCTCGCGGCCGACCAGGAAGCCGCCGAAGCATCCCACGCGCCACACCTGCTCGAAGAAGCTCGCCTCCATGTCGTGGGCCTGCCCCATCGCGGCGTTGCCGGCGTTGTCGACCAGCGCCTCCACCTTCGCCGGGGTCCGTCCAGCCACGAAGACGTGGAGCCCTTCCCGGGCCAGCCGCGCGCAAAGGGCTCCGCCGAGCCCGGCCTCGGGTCCCACGCCGACGACGATGGCCTTCGTGTTGTCGCTCATGCCTCGTGCCCTCCGTAGTAGGACTGTTTCATCCGTTCGCAGAACGCCGGCAGGTTGCGCGGCAGCTCAAGTGCGTGGTGACCGAAGTGCGCCCGATCTGGGAAATGCTCTAGCAGCACCTGCCCGCCCGCGCTCCTCCACCCGGGGTCGCGTCGCGCAGACGCCCCGCACGGGGCAGACGGGACACCGCGGCGCACGGGCGGTGCAGACGAGGGCACCCAGGTCCATCAGGGCCTGGTTCCAGTCTGCCGCGCGCCGCGGCGGGACGAGTGCCGCAGCGAGCACCCACACGCGGCGCATCCGGCGCGAGCGCTGTGCCGCACCCCGGAGGCCGAACACTCGTCCGAGCACGCGAGCCACGTTGGTGTCGACCGCGGGAACGGCCGCGCCGAATGCGAGACTCGCCACGGCCCCCGCGGTGTAGGCCCCGATCCCCGGTAGCCGCGCCAGCTCCACGGGCGACTGCGGCACGCGGCCGCCGCTCTCGGCGACGATTCGCCGCACCGCGGCATGGAGGTTCCGGGCGCGAGCATAGTAGCCGAGTCCCCCCCAGCTCTCGCGCACCCCATCGGCTGGCGCGGACGCCAGATCCTCGAGAGTCGGGTACCGTTGCAAGAAACGCGGATAGAACTCGATGACACGCGCGACCTGGGTCTGCTGGAGCATGAACTCCGAGACCAAAACCGCATAGGGGTCACAAACAAAAAGCCACGGAAGCCGTCGGCGATGACGCGCGTACCAGGTCAACACCCCACCCCGAAAGCGGCGAGCCCGGGCAGTTTTTCGTTTCGAAGGTGGCACGGAACTCGCTAGAATGGCCGTCGATGCCCCGCCGGCTGCGCAACAAGATCTTCGCGCTTGTGGCCCACGTGCTCACCAAGCCGCGGGGCACCTACAACCACCTCCTGCCGAACGACCCCGAGAGCCTGCGCCAGGGCCTTCGCCTCGGTGACGTCATCCTCGTCGACGGCGAGCAGCGCATCAGCGAGGTCATCAAGTACCTGACCCAGAGCTCGTGGTCGCACTCCGTGCTCTACGTGGGAGATGAGATCCTGAGGCGCCATCCGGAGCAGCGCGCGGCGCTGCGCGCGGCATACGGACGCGATGCCGAGCACATGATGATCGAGGCACTCTCCGAAGGGGTGCTGGCCTCGCCCGTCACCAAGTACGCGCACCTGAACCTGCGCGTCTGCCGCCCCATGGGGCTGCAGCGGGACGATCTCCGACGCATCCTCGATGAGGTGCTCTCCCAGCTGGGCCACCGCTACGACCTGCAGAACATCTTCGACCTCGCACGCTACTTCTTCCCGGTGAGCCTCATCCCGCGGCGCTTCCGGCGCCGCGCCCTCGAGTTCGGCAGCGGACTGCCCACACAGGTCATCTGCTCGAGCCTGATCGGGCGCGCCTTCCAGAATGTCGGCTTCCCGATCCTTCCTTCGCTGACCCCCGGGAACGGCACGCCGTCCCGCCGGCGCTGGCACGATCGGATCCTTCGCCGCACGCCTCCCCCCTACGCGACGGTGTTCCGCCGCCAGGTCCCCTCCATCATCACGCCACGGGACTTCGACCTGTCCCCCTACTTCGAGGTCGAGAAGTTCCACTTGCTCGAGGTGCCCCAGTTCGACTACCGCAGGATCCAATGGGCCGAGAGCGAGATGCGCCGGGTGAGCGGGAAGGGCTCCAGCTAGGAGGATCACGGCGAGCCGTCGGCGTCCGGCGGAGTCGGGGTCGGTACGAGCTCGCGGGCCAGGGACTCGAGCCGTTCCACCTGCTGCTCGACCTGCGTCCGGAGATGCTCGGCCGTCTCGGCCATCTCCCGCCGCTCGCGGAGGATGTCGTCGAGCGCGCGATGCAGCCTCTCGCGCTCGCCCTGTACCTGACTCGCCGACGCCTCGAGCCCGGCGAGGCGCTCGCCGAACGCCGCCACGCGCCGACCCCAGTAGAGGTAGCCCGCGCCGACGCCGAGTCCTGCCCCGACGAGGAGACCGAGGGCGAACACCCCGAGCCGCCGGCGCATGGGGGGCACATACTACTCGCGGGCGCGGCCGGTCCATAGCGGCTGAGGCTCTCGCGGCGTGCGAATGGCATACCCCTCGCTTCCGCGTACGATCGCCGGCGGCCTGCTCGTCGCGGCCGTCGCCGGCGCTCTCTTCTCTCAGGACCTCGGTCGCTATCCCCTCTGGGATCCCGACGAGGCGCGCCACGCCGAGGTGGCGCGCGAGATGGCGGCGGCACACGGCATCCGCCGGCTGTTGCTTCCCACGCTCGACCTTGCGCCCTATCGCGAGAAGCCGGCCGGGTACTACTGGCTCGTGACGCTCGCGTACGCCGGCGCCGGCGTCGGCGAGACGCAGGCCCGCATGGTCAGCGTCGCGGCGGCGCTCCTCTCGGTGCTGGCGCTCTACGTCTACGCGCTGCCGCGCGCGGGCATTGCCGCGGCCATCGGGGCGGCCCTGGTCGCGGCCACCAGCGCCGGTTGGTTCGCGCTCGCGCGCTACGCCAACCTCGACATGCTCTTCACGGCCTGCGTGACCGTCGGCGTACTGGCGGGCCTCGCCTGGCTCGAGCGCCCTGCCGCTCGCCGTCCGATGCTCGCGCCCTTCGTCGCTGCCGGGCTCGGGACGCTCGTCAAGGGGCCGCTCGCCGGTGTGCTGATCGGGGCACCGCTCGTGCTGGCCGTCCTCGTCACACGCCCGCGTCCGCCGTGGCGCGCACTCGGTCTGCCGCGCGGCCTCGCGGTGGTGCTGACGATCGCTGCGCTTCTCTACGTGCCGGTGGGCATCCTCGATCCGAGCTATCTCTCGGGCTTCGCTCAGACCAACCTCCGTCGCCTGGGCAGCGAGAGCCCGCATGCCGCCCCCGTATACTACTATCTCGTCTGGCTGCCGCTCCTCTTCCTGCCCTGGACGCTGGTCGCGCCTCCCGCCGTCGTCCGCGCCGCGCGGGATCCGCAGCGGCGAGCGCTCGTGCTCTGGGCGGCGGTCGTGCCGGTGATCCTCACCGTCGCACGGGGGAAGCTCCCGACCTATGCACTCTCGGCGCTCGCCCCGCTCGCACTTCTCGTCGGTCCGGCGGTGACGGGCACATGGAGGAGACCGGCAGGGGGGGACGACGCCTGGCTCCGCGTCGTCGGATGGCTCTCGGCGGGCGTCCTGGTGGTCGCAGCGGGCTCGGTGCTCCTCCTCGACCTCGTCCTCCCGGTGGCACCAGCCGGCCGCGTGCTCCTGGCGGCGGCCGCGCTCGGGTGGGCCGTGGGCCTGGTGGTCGCTCTCCGCCGCGCGCGTCCCGGCCTCGTGCCGGCCGCGCTCCTCGGCGCGTCACTCACCCTCTATCCGCTCTCGGTTCGCCTGATCGCGCCCGCGGTAGGTGCGCTCTACAGCGACCGGGAGGCGGCTCGCCTCGTCGCTACCCTGGGCCCCGTGCCCGTCATCGCCTTCGGCGGGCACGCCCACTCACTTGCGTTCTACCTCGGCACGCCTCCGATCGAGACGGAGGATCAGGAGCTGGTGCGCCAACTCTTCGCTCACGACGACCCGGTCTTCCTCGTGACGGGCCAGAGCCACTTCGCCGCGATCGAGGCCCTCCTCGGCACAGGCGCGTTCCTCTGGCACGCCACCGCGCGCCGCCACCTCTACGCCAACCGCCCGCCCCCGTAGGGGAAACACCGGCAGCCAGGGGGAAGGTCTCAGCCTGAGCGACGGAACGGGTCCAGGTAGCGGGCCGCACCCCCGAGCTCCTCAGCGATCGCGAGGAGACGGTTGTATTTGGCCGTCCGCTCCGAGCGGCAGGGTGCACCCGTCTTGATCTGACCGGCGCCCGTGGCGACCGCGAAATCTGCGATGAAGGCATCCTCGGTCTCGCCCGAGCGGTGCGACACGACCTGACGGTAGCCGGCGCCGCGTGCGCGCGCCATGGTGTCCCGTGTCTCCGTGACCGTCCCGATCTGGTTCAGCTTGATCAGCACGGCGTTCGCGACGCGTTCCGCGATCCCCCGGGCGAGGATGCGCTCGTTGGTCACGAAGATGTCGTCCCCGACGAGCTGGAGCCGGTCGCCGAGCGCCGCGGTGAGCCGCTGCCATCCCTCCCAATCGTCCTCGCCGAGTCCGTCCTCGATCGAGACCAGGGGATAGGCGCTCGCCCAGCGGGAGTAGAGCGCGATCAGCTCGTCGGCCGACTGGCGGCGGCCGCCGGCCTTGTGAAAGACGTAGCCACCGTCGGCGGCGAGCTCGCTCGCCGCCGCGTCGAGCGCGATCGAGACGTCGCGCCCCGGCGTGAGCCCTGCGCCGCCAATCGCCTCCACGAGGAGGTCGAGCGCTTCCTCGTGCGCTCGCAGCGCTGGCGCGAAGCCGCCCTCGTCACCCACGGCAGTGGTGAACCCGCGCCGATCGAGCAAGCCGCGCAGCACGTGATAGACCTCCACCCCCTGGCGGGTCGCCTCGTGGAACGAGGAGGCGCCGTGGGGCACGATCATGAACTCCTGGAAGTCGAGCGGGTTCGTGGCGTGCCGGCCGCCGTTGATCACGTTCATGAGCGGCACGGGGAGAAGCGTGGCCGCGTCGCTGCCGAGCGCCCGGTAGAGCGGACGTCCGGCGGCGGCCGCCGCGGCGCGCGCGCACGCGAGCGAAACGGCGAGGATGGCGTTCGCTCCCAGACGCGCCTTGTTGGGGGTGCCGTCGAGCGCGACGAGCCGGGCGTCGATCGCCGTCTGATCGCCGACGTCGAGTCCGCGGAGGCCCGGACCGAGGACGTCGTTCACGTTCCCGACCGCGCGGAGCACCCCCTTGCCCGCGTAGCGACGCGTGTCTCCGTCGCGCAGCTCGACCGCTTCGTGGGCTCCGGTCGAGGCGCCCGACGGGACCGCTGCCCAGCCCGCGGCGCCGCCCGCGACCACGACGGTCGCCTCGACCGTCGGCTGCCCCCGTGAATCCAGGATCTCGCGGGCGCGAACGCTTTCGATCGTCCTCATTGCACCCCTCCCCGCGGGGCTGCTAGCTGAGCGCCCGAAGGAACGCGGAGGACGACGACCCACACCTCCGAGAGGATGGGCATGACGGGGATCACCCGCTCCAGGCGTAGGCCGGCAGCGGCCACCTCGGCGGCGAGCGCTGAACGCGTGAGCCGTGGGCTCCGCTTGGCCTGGCGGCCGAGCAGACGGCGCACACCCCGGCCGAACGTCTTCAGGGTGTAGGGGTGACAAACCGTGCCGACGAGCGGGCCGCGCGCCAGCTCGGCGAGCGTCCGGAGGACGCGCGGACGACTCTCCGCCGGGAGGTGCATGAGAAAACGCGTACACACCACCGCGTCGAACGTGCCTGGCGGGTAGGGCGGCATCTCGAGGTCGGCCCGCACGTGGCCGAGCGCCTCGGGCCGCTCGTGCGCCACCGCCAGCATGGCCGGGGAGAGGTCGGTGCCGATCACGCGGAATCCACGCGCGGCGAGAAAACGCGCGAGAATCCCGGTACCACACGGCACATCGAGGACGAGCCCATCCGGAGCCACGCCGGAGAGCGCGCGGGCGAGCGCCCACTCGAGCAGGCGGAGGTTCAGGCGTCGCATCCGCCCGCCGTAGCGGCGCCGCTCGTAGCGCCGGGCATCGAGCGTGCGGTATCCCCAGCGCGCGACGTAGTCCGCGGTCGCCGGCGCGGGCATGGCGCGCGCACCGTAACAGCGGACACCGACCGGCGCAAACCCGCTCACCCGTCATGAGTGCCGGCCGCGAGGCGTTCCTCCTGATAGCGCTTTCCGCTGCACTCTATCTGACCGGCGCCGGCAGCATCCCCTTCTACACACGGGGCGAACCCCGCGAGGGGCTCGTCGTGCAGGAGATGCTCCGTACCGGGGCGTGGCTCGTGCCGATGCGGCCCGATGGTGAGCCCGCGCGCAAGCCGCCGCTCTACTACTGGAGCGCGGCCGTCACGCTCCACGCGCTGCCTGAGCAGCCCGAGCTGGCGCTCCGGCTCCCGTCGGCACTCCTCGCAACGGCCGCCGTGCTCGCGACCTGGGCGACGGCGCGCGCGGCCTACGGCGCCGCGGCGGGCCTGCCCGCGGCGCTCGTGCTCGCGACGGCCTTCGAGTGGACGCGCGCTGCCACCAGTGCGCGTGTCGACATGGCGCTCGCGTCCGCGCTCACGATCGTGCTCGCCAGCTGGACGTTCACCCTCGCGCGTGGCTCGCGCTGGGCGGTCGGGGTCGCCGCGGTGGGCGCCCTGCTCGGCACCCTCGCCAAGGGACCCGTCGCCCTCGTCCTGCCCGGCCTCGCCGCCGCCACCCTCACCCTCACCGACCGAGGGGCCGGACGCCGGCTCCGTCCGCTCGCCGTCCTTGGCCTTGCGGCCGGCCTCGCTGCGCTCTGGTACTGGGCGGCCTTCCGCCGTGAAGGTGGCGCCTTGCTCGACGTGGTGGCGCGCGAGAACTGGCTTCGCTTCCTGGAACCGGAGAGCGCCGAGACGGGGCACGCGCACGGGCCGGGCTACCTCGTACCGCTCGGCCTCGTCGGCCTGCTCCCCTGGACGCCGATCCTCCCGCTCCTCTTCCTCCCGCTCCGCGAGCGACCCCGCCCGGCCGTCGCGAAGCTGGCCGCGGCGTGGTGCGCAACCACGGTGGTCTTCTTCACGCTCGCTGCCGCGAAGCGCAGCGTCTACCTGCTGCCGATCTACCCGGCGGTCGCGTTGCTCATCGGAGCCGGAGTCGCCGCCCCCCCGGAGAATCAGCGGATCACCCGGGCGACGCGCCTGACCGCCCGGCTCTACGCCCCGGCCGCTCTCGTCCTCGCGCTCGGCGCCGCCGCCCTCGCCCTCGGATTCGACCCCGCGCCCCGCCTCGGACGCTGGCTGGCGCCGCCAGACGCTGCGGGGGCTGCGAGCCTCGTCGCCGCCGCTCGCGGCGCGGCTCTACCGCTCGTTCTGCTCGCGCTGGCAACGGCCGCCGTGGCCCTGGCTCTCGCACGCGCCGCCCGGGAGGCGGAGTGGCACCGGCTGGTCCTCGGCGTGGCCGCGCTGATGGTCGCCTGGACGGTGAGCTTCGATGCCCTTCTCCACCCGGCCATCGCACAGGACCGGAGCCTCAAGACCTTCGGTGCACGGGTCGCACACCTCGTCCCCGCCGACGCGACGCTCTACGCGCTCTTCCCTCCCGATCCCGGCCTCCGCTTCTACGCGCCCCGACCCCTCCACCCCTGGCCCGCCGGAGGTGCCTCCGCCGACGCGTGGCTCCTGCTCTGGGAAGACGAGTGGCGGCGGTTGCGCGACGGGGCGGGCCGGCCCCTTCCGGTCCTCGCGGTGAGCGAGGCCCGACAGGCGCTGCGCGGCCACCTGGCACTCGTCGTCGCGCCGCATGGCCCGCTCGTCCCCGCGCGCGACGCCCCGGGTACCCGATCCCCGGCTGGTCTCAGAAGGGGTAGTTGATGCCGGTGAACACCGCCGTGCCCTGCTGCGGCCGCTTCATCCGGTCCCCGATTGTGCTACATACGTTGGACTGCGCGCGCCCCCGAGAGACGCCTCGCCGCTCGTGCCCGAAGTGGACGCAGGGGTGCTTCGCCGCTCAGGTCCGTCAGGACAACTCGATCGACCGGCTCATCGTCCCTGAGGATCCGGACTACGTCGCCACACGCTCGTTCCAACAGGTCTTTGGCGCGGGCGAGTTCGCGCTCCTGCTGGCGGAGGCCGACGATCCGCTGTCCCCGGCGGTCGTGGCCCGGTTCGACCGCATCGAGCGGCGGCTGGCCGGTGTCCCGCACGTGCAGGCGAACTCCGCGCTCTCCGTGTTCCGTCGTGCCCACGCCGGCTTCGACGCGACCGCGGACGAGATCGCGGCGTTCCGGACGTTCGTCGCCGGGACGGACCTCTTCCGGCACCAGGGGCTCCTCGGCGACCACTTCCTCGCCATCGGTCTCGTGCTCGACGTGCACGGTAGCGACGAGCGACGGGCGGTGCTCGCCGCGCTCACCGGCGCGATCGGCGAGTTCGTGTCGAGTCCGGCGCCGCTACGCGGCCTGCACGCCCTCGGCGAGCCATACGTGAACGCGTACCTCGACGAGACGCAGCGCTCGGCCTGGAGGTACTTCGTCGGGTTCGCGGGATTCGTAGTCGTCCTGATCGTGGTGCTCTACCGCTCGGCGCGCACGCTGCTCGCCTTCCTTCTGACCCTCGGCGCGTGCCTTGCCGTGTCGATGGGGTACATCGGCGCGAGCGGCGGGGCGCTCACCATCGTCTCGCCGATGGTCCCAATGACCATCCTGGTGACCGCCACCTCGACGCTCGTCTACCTGCAATCGCGCTTCGTCGAGCGCCCCGCCGGGCGCCCGGTCGACGAGCACCAGGTGTTCGCGCTCACGAACAAGTTCGTCGCCTGCACGGCCTCGATCTTCGCGACGGCGGTCGGCTTCGCGGCGCTGATGGTCTCGCACATCCGGCCCATCCGCGAGATGGGACTCTGGGTGGCGGTCGGCCTCGCCTGCACCTGGGTCGTCGTGTTCACGCTCTTTCCGGCACTCCAGAAGGTGCTCCGCACGCCGACCGAGCAGGAGCGTCGCACCGCGGGCGGGTGGATCGTACGCCTCGCCGGCTGGCTCCCGCAGGCGAGCTGGCGCTGGCGCTGGCCGCTCGTAGGGGCGTCGCTCGCGCTGGCGGCGTGCGGCGGCGGCGCGCTCTTCGGCGTGCCGGGCTTCGTCGCGCCCATGCGCATCCTCACCGATCCGGTTCAGTACATGAGCCACACGGCCCCGCTCTACCTGGACATCCAGCGCTTCGGGCGAATCATCCCCGGGCTCTCCGTCACTGACGTCTGGCTGCAGGGCGGCGTCGGCAGCGTGTCGGAGCCCGACGTGCTGACCGGTCTGCACGAGTTCCAGCAGGTGCTCGAGGCCGACCCGGCGGTGGGGGCCGCGATCGGCCCGACCACCCTCCTGCGCCTGGTGCGCTACCTCGCCGGCGCCGGCGACGGCTGGCCCACGGATCGGGAGGGCCGCGAGCAGCTCGCGGCCGATTTCGAGGGCCTCGTCGCGACGGAACCCATGCTGCAGCGGTTCGTGCAGCCGCATACGCTGGCCCAGACGCACGTGACGGTCGTCACACGCACCGCCGAGCACGAGGGGTTCGTGCGCCTCGCGGACCGGATCCGCGGGCACTGGGACGATGCCGTCGCACGCAACCCCGCGCTGGGGGAGTTCCGGATGCAGATCGTCGGCCTGGCACCCCTGCACGCCAAGATGGCCCAGAACCTCGTGCCGACCCTGGTCGACAGCTTCGCGCTCACGGTGCTGGTCATCTTCGGCGCCTTCCTCGTGGTCTTCCGCAGCGGCGCGGCGCGGCTCATGGCGATGATCCCGTCGCTCTTCGCCATCCTGGTGATGTTCCTCGTCATGCGCCTGACGGGGATGATGCTCAACATCGCCACGATCCTGATCGCCTCGACCGTGCTCGGGACATCCGAGAACGACCAGATCCACTTCTTCTACCATTTTCTCGAGCGACGCCGCGATGGCACGGTGGAGCAGGCGCTCGCGCACACGCTGATGATCGCCGGCCGCGCGATCTTCTTCGCCACCATCATCAACGCGGGCGGCTTCCTCGCCTTCGCGGGCGGGGAGCTGCCGCCGATACGGCAGTTCGGCGTGCTGGCAGCGCTCGCCTTCGTGCTGTCGATGGTCGCCGACTTCACCGCGCTCCCGGCCGCGCTGTGGATTCTGCTCCGCGAGCGGCCGG
>VBLA01000033.1 GCA_005879245.1 Deltaproteobacteria bacterium | reverse complement strand
TCCGGCGCGCGAAGCGCTCGATGGCCGGCACGAGGTTGGCCGCGAGCAGTCCCTTCTGCTCTACGAGCCGGCCCGTCACGACCGCCCGCGCGTAGGTCGCGGTCACGGTGTCCTCGTCATGCCGCCGCACCATGGCGTAGGCATACTCGCGGTCGGCGGGCGTGTCTTCGCCGCGCGCGATCAGGGCCTCGAGCGCGTCGGCGAGCGCGAGGGCGTCTCCCTGCGCCGCGACCGTCGCGAGCTCGGCGTGCGCGGGTGCCCGCCGCACGGCGCATGCCGGCGCGAGGGCGAGCCAGGCGAGCGGCACGAGCGCGGTCCGCACGGCGCTACGGGCCATAGAGTCGCGTT
>VBLA01000544.1 GCA_005879245.1 Deltaproteobacteria bacterium | reverse complement strand
CAAGGCCCGCCGTGAGCGCGAGCGCGAACCCCGACCCTCCCAGAAGCAGCGCCTCGAGGAACACCATCCGCGCCAGGTACCCGCGCCTGACCCCGAGCGCTCGCATCATCCCCAGTTCCCGCGTGCGCTCGAGGATTCCTGCGACGAGCGTGTCCGCCATGCCGAGCAGCGTCACCATCATGACCGTCGCAGCAAGGACGTGAAGCGGGGCAAACGCCCGGCGGACCTGGGTGGCGTAGTATTCGATGAGTTCTCCCGGGGACAGGATGCGCAGGTCGTATGTCCGGCCGAGGTCATGCGCGATCGCCTCCCGCACCGCGGAGGCTGTCTCCCCGGGCGCCGTCTTCAACCCCACCCGGTTCACCTGCCGATCTCGCCAGCGAGCGCTGTAGACCTCGCGGCTCATCTGAATCGTGCCAGAAGGCGATTCAAAGGCAGCGGTGATGCCCCCGATGCTGAGCTGCAACGGCCCGGTCGGGGTGTGGAGGACGATCGGGTCTCCTACGCGCGCCTTGAAGTTCAGCGCGAAGTTGGCCGAGACGATGACTGCCTCGCCGCGGGCAACACGCTCCCACACGTCAGCGATCCGCTCGCCGAACAAGGGCCACTGCCCGAGCTCGGGATGGGTGAAATACGTCGGGTCGATCGCTTCGATTGCGATGGACCTTCCCGAGTGAGGCCAGTCGATCACCCGGGAGGCTACTAGGGTGCGGACTCCTGGCACCCGTGCCAGCCGCGCCAGCAGATCCTCGCTCATGGGCGCCTCGACGTACCCCGAAGCGACGTGCGTCGAGGTGACGACGAGATCGGCGCGCAGCGCAGCGGTCAAGGTGGTGACGAGCGAGCTCTGGAAGCTGTCCGCCATCGTCCAGAACCACACGACGCACCCGAGCCCGACGCCAACCGTCCCGACGGTGAGCGCCGTCCGACGGAGGTTGTGGACGAGGTTGGCGGCCGCGAGCTGTCCGCTCGGCCCCGCGAGCCTCCGGAAGACGGCGGGCAGCACGCAGCCGATCAGCTGCAAGGGCGGCCGGGCAGCCAGCGCCGTCCCAACCGCGATGAGCCCGGTGGCGAGGAGTCCGGCGGTGGCAGAGCGGGTGCTCGACTGAGCTGCCATGGCCATTCCGATGGCGACGGCCGTCGCGGCCCGGACCAGCCACATCGAGGCCTTGCTCCCTCCAGGCTGTTCCACACCCCGGCTGCGAATCGTCGCGGCCAACGCCACTCGTGAGGCGCGCCACGCAGGGAGGGCGGCCGCAAGGACGGGCGAGCCGAGGCCGAGGGCGGTCGCGAGCGCAAGCGAGGAGGGATGCACCGCGAGCTCCGCTCGGGGCGCGACGAGCTTGTAGGCCAGGGTGGCGGTGGTGGCGATCACGGGCAGGAGGAGGCGGCCGAGGCCGATGCCGAGGGGGATCCCGAAGACCACGCCCGCGGTGCCGAGCACTGCGCTCTCCTTGAGCAGCTCGCGCCACACGACGCGCCTGCGCACTCCCACCGCGCGCAGGACGCCCAGCTGCCAGGACCGCGCCTCGAACACGGTCGACAGGCGGTTGAAAGCGATCAGGAAGGCCGCCACCAAGCCGAAGAGGCCCATCGCGTCGAGCGCCACTCGGAGAGACTGCATCACCCGATGGAGGTCGGCCTGGCGCTGGACGGGCGTCTCGACACGGAGGCCCTCAGGCAGCACGCGGGCGATGGCCTCGGCGACCCGCGTGACCTCGGCGTCGCGCTTGACCACCACGTCCACGCCGTTGATGAACCCCGCACGAGTGAAGAGCGCCTCGGCACCATAGAGGTCCATCAGCGCGACGTTGCCCCCGTAGGCGCGCGCCCGGCTGAGCACGACCGAGTCGGCGTGGCTCAAGAAAACGAGCGGGTCGTCCAGCTCGAGCGTCGCGCCATAGACACCCTCGGCGGCCTTGTCGGTCAAGTCCACGCCGTGGACGGTGAGTGACTCGCCGCTACCGTCGAGGGTGAAGGCCATCGCCTTCACGACGGGAAGCGCGAGCTCGACGCCGGGAACCGAGCCCACCCTCGCCGCGACGTCCTCGGGGAAGAGTCCCCCCTCTCCCGCTGCGACCTCCAGGGCAGCGCGCCCGGCCATGGTGTCGACGATCTCGACGAAGGCCCGCAGGACCGCCCTGTTGGCGAGGTCGATCGCGCACACGAGCGCCACCCCGCACCCGATGGCGACGATCGTGAGCGCCATGCCGCCCGCGCTGTGGCGCGCGAAGCGGAGCGGCATGCGGAAGCTGCAGGTGAGTCTCATTACCACACCATCGTGACGGCGGCCGCGCTGACCCCGGAAGAAGGTGCGAGCACCAGGACCTTCGCCCCCGGCACCAACGCGCCCGCGTCCTGCGCCTCCGCCAGCGCCAGCGGGAGACTGCAGGTGCTCATGTTCCCGAAGCGATCGGCGATGATCCACAGCTTCGCGGCTGCCTTGGCCGCGGGGCCGAGCAAGGCGATCCCGTTGTCGATGAAGCGCTTGGTCGGCTGGTGGCAGAACACCACGTCGAGCTCGTCGTAGGTCCAGCCGGTTCTCTCCATGACCGCTTGCATGACCGGGGCGAGGAGGCTCAAGGCAGCCGCGAAGAGCGACCGGCCGTCGCAGGTGAAGTGGCGGTCGAGGACGCTCCCGCAAACCTCACACGCCTGGGTCGAGGGCCGGAAGCGTCCTCCGATCGCGTGGCGCCACTGGGTGGCATCGCTGCGGAACTCACGCGCGCGGAATCCGCGCCTCGGGTCGTCGCTCGCCTCGACGACGAGGGCGCCGCCGCCGTCGCCAACCACGAGCGCCGCGACGGAGCCGAGCATCTCCTCGACCGTGCGCGCCTGCCAATTGATCGACAGGGACGCACGCTCGCCCGTGGCGAGGAGCACCCGACGCGCCTTGCCCGAGCGGATCAACGCGTCGGCGACATCGACGCCGTCGATCAGGCTGTTGCATGCGTTGATGAGGTCGAAGACGCGCGCGTTGCGCGTGCCCAGGGCCTCGGCGACGAGGTTGGCGGTGGCAGGTTCCAGGCAATCACGGGTGATGCCCGTGAAGACGAGCGTGTCGATCTCGAGGGGATCGACCCCGGCGTCTTCGAGGGCCTTCCGCCCCGCGAGTGTCGCGAGCTCGCTCGGCTGGACCTCCGGACGCGCCCAGCGGCGCTCGCGGACCCCCGTTACCCGCTCGAGCCAGCCGGCCTCGAAGCCGAACCGCTCGCGGATGCCGGCGCGCTCTTCGACTTCGGCGGTCGTGATGACGGTGGACGGAATCTCCGCACCGACGCCGGCGATGCAAACTCCGGCGATGTCAGCCTGCCTACCATTCACCGTGGACATGAGTGTGGCTCCTTTGCGCGCGTCCGGCCGCCGTCGCTTCCAGAAATCATGCGGCCCGCTCGTCACGGATCCGCGTTTCCCATGCCGGACATTGCTTCCCCTCTGACCTCGTCAGGCGTGGTCCTTCTGGCCGGTCCGTCGGGCCTTCGACGGGCTTCGCATGGCCGCTCCTGCGACCGCCGAAACGTAGAGCTTGCGTCGTCTACGGTCGAACCACGACAGCGCGCAGCCGTCCGCGTCGAACAACTCGCGAGCTCGGCGTGTCGCATAGCGCAGGAGCTCGTCGAGATCGGTGAAAGTCGCCAAGCGGCGATTGAGTTCGCAGAGCACTTCCAGCCGATCGGCTCCCCTCGCCATCGTTTTCTCCTCCGGTTGCATCACGCTGCGTCTCGCGCCGATGGCGCTTCCGGTGCCGGTTCGGCGGGTGGCGAGACCGCCGGTCTCGTGCTCGCGGCCATGCGCCTCAGGGTCGCCACGACCCAGTGTTCCGCGATCAGCCCTCCAACGATGAC
>VBLA01000032.1 GCA_005879245.1 Deltaproteobacteria bacterium | reverse complement strand
ACCCGCCCGGTCAATCCCGGCCAGCACGAGAGGGAAGGGCGCTGGTGGTGGGAGGAAGAGACTCTCAAGGAGTGCGGCCTCCACGCGGGCAACGTCCAGAAGTGAGCGGCGTCTAGTCTAGGAGGCTGACCCGAGAGGACGGCGCGTGGCAGCAACGCTGCCGCGTCCGGAGCGGCCGATACGGAGCCGGAGCGAGGCTTTGCCGAGCCCGGCGACGGGGTCCGGGGGCATCGGAGGAGCGGAGGCCGCGAAGCGGCCGAGCACCGGACGGGCCCCCGGGAATGTTAAATCCCGCCGATGTCGTCCGGGTCGACGTCGCGCGCCCGATCGAGCGTCGTCACGGCCTCACCGAAACGTTCCTGGATGAGCTGGAGCACGCTCGCGTAGGCCGTCTCCCCGCCGTCGTCGCGCACGATGAAGAAGGGGGCGCGGTCGATCCCGAAGCGCGCGCCGAGCACCAGACCGGGGCTCTCGGGGTCGTTCTCGTGAGCCCAGACGACCTCGTCGATGCGATTCCAGAACCCCCGTGCCTGCAGGTACTGGGTGACCTCGTTGCACTTCCGGCAATCCGAGCCGTCCGCGAGCTTCTTCTTCACCATGGTGACGTGCATGGGAGTGCCCTTTATAGACCCGTGGCGCGTGCGGCGCACCAGGGCTCGACTACGCGACGTGAAGGTTGCGCTTCGGGACGTCGCGGAGGAGCACGTCGTCGGGCGTCTCGCTCGGCTCGGTACGGAGCAGACGCTCGAGGCCCTCGCGGACCTCGCGGCGCGTCATGAGGACCCCATAGCTCTGCAGGATCTGCCGGATCAGCTCGTAGTGGGCTTCGATCGACTGTGTGACGGAGAGGTACCCGTGTGCCCCGGCGCTGCGGCCTGCCCAGAGGTTCAAGGGTGCCATCTTGAAGAACGTGAGATCGGTCTCACCCGGCTCGAGCAGGATGATGTCACCCTGGAAATGCGGGTCGTCCTGATACTGCCGGATGCCGAGCTGGAGGCGCGAGTGGAGCAGCGTGCGGAGAACCTGGTTCAGGACCGTGAGCATTCCCTGGTCGGCGAGCGGCCGACCTTCGAGCTTGTAGGCGTTGCGCTCGGGGATGAAGCGCCGCACGACGCGGTTCGAGAACGGGCGGAAAGGGTTGTAGCAGATGACGAGATCGGCGCCGTGCTCGATCGCCACGTCGATGTTCGCCGTGCGCCGCACGCCGCCGTCGACGTAGTCGACGCCCTTGATGCGGGCCGGCTTGTAGAAGCCGGGGAGTGCGGTCGATGCCTGCACGGCCTCGGAAATCGTGAGCGAGGTGTCCTCGTCGTGGCCGAACACTACCCGCTCGGCGGTGTCGAGGTTCATGGCGACGATGTAGAGCTCGACCTTGCGGAGACGGTAGAGCACGCGGAAATCGTTCGTCATGCCCCGCCGCTCGATGTTGTGGCGGAGGTAGTGTTCGAGACTCGAGTTGTCGAACACACCGGAGGGCAGGTAGGCGAGAGGGAAGGGGAACTCCTGTGCCGAGCCGATGGCGTCGATCAGGGGCTTGGCACACTCGACGAGGTTCCCGAGCGTCGGCCGAGTGCGGGCGCGAGCGAGCGGCTCCTGCAGACTGCGCACCAGCTCCGGTGTCTGTACCAAGAACTCGTAGATCAGATTCGGGAAGTAGGTGAAGAGATCGACCAGGAACTCGACTGGCTTGGTGACGAACTCTCGCAGGTTGAGGCTGTAGAATTCGAGAGGCGAGAGATAGGTGAAGTCTTCGGACGTTGCCTCGAGCGCGCGGAGCATCTCCGGCGGCGTCACGCCCCCGGCGAGCGGCGCAGCCAGGAACGCCCCAGCGGAGAGGCCGACGTAGGTGTCGAAGTCCGTGGTCTTCCGGTTGACGAGGAAGTCGTCGAGGGCCTTCAGCCCTCCGAGCTTGTACGCGCCGCCGGTGATCGCCCCGCCCGCGAGGACAAGAGCGATGCGGGGGTTCTTTCGCCGCGTGGCGAGGTCGCTCTTGTGAACGATGGTGAGGCCCATGGGTCCGCCTTCGTCGGGGAGTCCGTGGCCACGGCCGGCCAGACGGCTATCCGATTACTGGCACCCCCCCGGGAGGATCAGCGCACCGCGTCACGGAGAGGCTACAGAAGCAAACCATGTGCCCGATCCGCGAGCAAGGCCGCACCCTCCTCCTCCCACCACTTCCGTCGAGCGGAAGCCTCAAAGACTGCAGGAAGTGGCTACTAAACCGCTCGGCAAGAGTCAAGGAACCGTCTCGTCGGGGTCCAGGGCGTGCAATCCGGTTCGTTGCAGACGCCCACGATCGTGCCGTGTCGCCCGACCTAGAGGTGGTAGTCGAAGCCCCGCTCCGCCAGCGTCCGCTCGGCGGCGGCGCGCGCATCCGGGGTGTCGATGTTGATCCAGCGTGCCCCTGTAACGAAGCCGTAAACCGGCGCGTCCGCGGCCAGCAGCCGCGAGTAGGTGACCCGGGTGAGACTGTATACGCGATCCGGTTCCATCCAGGAGAAGATCGCGGGCTCGAAGATCTGGAGGCCCGGGAACATGAAGCCGCGGAGTGCCCCGGAGACGCCGGGCGGAACTCCCGCGATCCGCCGCACGCGCTCGGTCGCGTCGAGCTCGACGAGGCCGAAACGCGCTGCTTCCGCATCGGGTCGAACGGCCATCGTGGCGAGGCCACCGCGCTCGCGATGGTAGGCGATCAGGTCCTGAAGGCGAAGCTCGAGCAGGCTATCGCCGTTCGCCACGACGAACGGTTCGCCGGCCAGGAGCGGCTCCGCGTGCTTGATACCACCTCCGGTATCGAGGATCGGATTCTCCCACGAGTACCGGACCCGGAGGTCGAAGCGTGCGCCGTCGCCGATGTGCTGCTCGATCAGGTGTCCGAGGTGGTGGAGATTCAGGACCACCTCCCGGATGCCGCCGGCATGGAGGAACTCGAGAATGTACTCGAGGAACGGGCGACCTCCCACCGGGACGAGCGGCTTCGGCACGGTGTCGGTGAGCGGCGCGAGCCGGGTCCCGCGCCCCGCCGCCAGCACCATGGCCCGTCGGATCATGACGTCTCGGCCGCGTGCTCCGGCACGTGGGGAGCCATGAGCGCCCTCGCGGGAGCCAGCGCTGGCAAGCTGGCCAGGAGCCGGTGTGCGACGGCGTAGACGGCGGGTAGGTAGGCGAGGTAGCCCGGCTTCTTCTTGACGACCTCCAGGAAGTAGAAGCGCCCGATCACCTTGAGGGCGTGCTGAAGCCCACACAGGCGGTAGCGGTCGTCGAAGCCCTCGGTGAGCGGCAGCCCGGCGGCTGCGCGGCCGGCGACGAACCGGGCGATCAGTGTCTCCTCGAGGGCCGGGGAGACGATCGTGCCCGTCGTGCGGTCGGTCAAGAGCTGCGCCAGGTCGAAGGCGTCCGGCGCAAGGAGCGCGTCCTGGAAATCGATCACGCGCAGGCGCTCGCCTTGCACGTGGAGGTTCCAGGCCATGTAGTCCCGGTGCGCGAGCACGAGCGCGGCGGACTCGAACGGTGCCACGACGGGCGCGAGGGCGGCGAGCAGCTCATCGCGCTCGCGGCCGGGGAGCTTCCGGCCGTGCCGCGTCTCGATGCCGTGTTCGACGAAGTGCTCGAGCTCGAGGCGGGCGAGCCGTCCGTCGAAACGCTGGCTGAAGGCGACGCAGGTGGTATCCGGGTGGCGGGTGCCGATCACCTGCAGCTCGACGAGCAGGTCGACGGCCGCGGCGAAGAGGGGCGCAGCCCGCGCCGGGGCCGCCTCGACCGCGCGCCAGAGCGTCGTGTCTCCGACGTCCTCGAGCAGGAGGAATCCCTCGCTGGAGCGGGCTAGATAGACGCCCGGCACCGGGAGCTCGTGAGCCGCCAGGTACCGGCCGACGTTCACGAAGGGAACCTCTGCGTTCGCGTCCGGCCCGCCCAGCTCGTCGGAGATGGGGCGCGCGCCATCAAGGAGCATCGCGACCACGGTCGGCGGCGCCGTGCCACCCGAGAGCGCGAGCCGGACGTAGCGCCGGTTGGAGGCGTCGCCGGCGAGCGGCGTCGCGACGACGATGCGAGCCGCAGACCCGAAGGCCGCCCGCACGCCATGTGCGAGCGCCTCGTTCGGGATCGGTGCCGCCATCGCGTGAGCGTCGCGTAGCAGAGGGCCCGGGACGAGTCAAAAGCACCGCCCGTCAACTTGACACGTCGGGTGGTTCACACTACGTAGCGACTTCCCGCGCTCCATGACGCTTGCGTACCTGGCCGTCCTCTTTTCTTTCACCGTCGCCTTGCTCGTGGCAGGCGTCCTGCTCGGTGCCGGTGCGTTGCTGCGGCCGTTGCGGCCCTCGCCGGTCAAGGCGGAGGCGTTCGAGTGCGGTAACCCCTCGAGCGGTTCCGCGTGGGGCCGTTTCTCCGTCAAATTCTATCTTACGGCGATCCTCTTCATCGTCTTCGACGTCGAGGTCGTATTCCTCTACCCTTGGGCGGTGGTCTTCCGCCCGCTCGGGATGTTCGGGTTCATCGAGATGGCGGCTTTCGTGCTCGTGCTGGCGCTCGGCTTCGTCTACGTCTGGCGCAAGGGTGCGCTCGAGTGGGCATGAGGCGCGTGGCTGCCACCCATGACTGCTGACGCGCTCCGCATCGAGCTCGCCGCCGTCCTGCCGCAGGCGACGTTGGTGCCGGCGGAAACGGTGCGGGGTGAGGTGGTGGTGGTGGTCGCTCGGGAAGCTGCGGCGGAGACGCTCCGGACGCTGCGCGATCATCCGACGCTGCGCTTCGACATGCTGTCGGATCTGACGGCCGTCGACTACGTCGAGCGCGAGCCGCGCTTCGCGGTCGTCTACCAGCTCTACTCGGTGAGTCAGAACCACCGGCTGCGCGTCACCGTGCCGGTGCCCGGGGACGATCCATCCGTGCCGAGCGCGGTGGCGCTCTGGAAGAGCGCCAACTGGGCCGAGCGCGAGACATTCGACATGTTCGGCATCCGCTTCGTGGGCCACCCTGATCTGCGGCGGATCCTCATGTACCCGGAGTTCGTGGGGTACCCGCTCCGCAAGGACTATCCCCTCGACCGGCGCCAGCCGCTCGTGCCCGAGCGCGACCCGATCGCACACCCGTGGTCGCTACGGCGGACGATCTGAGTCATGGCGGCTGACCCCGGTAGCCTCGCGCCGCCCCGCTTCGTCGACTCCGATTCGACGTCGGAGCTGATGGAGCTCCAGATGGGGCCGTCGCATCCGGCCTCGCACGGCACCATCAAGTTCAACCTCCGCCTCGACGGTGAGCGGATCGTCGACGTCGACGTCGAGATCGGCTACCTGCATCGGGGCTTCGAGAAGATGTGCGAGCAGGGAACGTGGAATCACGTCTTCCCCTATGCCGATCGGCTGAACTACGCCTCGCCGATCCTGAACAACGTCGGCTTCGCGCTGGCGGTCGAGAAGCTCGCCGGCGTCACCGCGCCCGAGCGTTGCCAGTACATCCGGGTGATCGGGGGCGAGATCTCGCGCGTGACCGACCACCTCACCTGCCTCGGCATGGCCGCCAACGAGCTCGGCGCCATCTCGGCGGGCTTCTACATGATCGAGGCCCGCGAGTTCCTCTACGATCTGGTCGAAGCGCTCACCGGTGCGCGCCTCACCGTCACCTACTGTCGGCTCGGCGGCGTGATGAAGGACCTCCCCGCCGACATGAAGGCGCGGACGGCGGCTGCGCTCCGGCAGGTGCGGCGCGTGCTCGCCGACTGCGACCGGCTCCTCTCCCGGAACCGCATCTTTCTCGACCGGATGACCGGCATCGGTGCGCTGTCGCCCGAGGAGGCGATCTCCTGGGGGCTCACCGGCCCGCTGCTGCGGGCCTGCGGCGTCCCCTATGACGTGCGCAAGGCCCAACCCTACCTCGTCTACGACCGGATGAACTTCGTCGTCCCGACCGGCACGAAGGGTGACAACTACGACCGCTTCATGGTTCGCATGGCGGAACTCGAGCAGAGCATGCGCATCATCGAGCAGGCGCTCGCGGAGATTCCCGACGGGCCGATCATGGTGAACGACCCGCGCTTCGTGCTGCCCCCGAAGCCCGAGGTCTACGGCTCGATCGAGGGCCTGATGAACCACTTCAAGCTGGTCATCGAGGGGCAGAAGGTGCCCCCCGGCGAGGTCTACGTGGCCACCGAGGGCGGCAACGGCGAGCTCGGCTTCTACCTGGTGAGCGACGGGAGTGGCCGGCCCTATCGCGTGCGGGTGCGGCCGCCCTCGTTCTACAGCATGGGGGCGGTCGGCGAGATGCTGCGTGGCTACATGGTGGCGGACATCATCCCCACCTTCGGACAGATCAACATGATCGGGGGCGAGTGTGACCACTGAGGGGCCGCGTTTCTCGGAGGGGACGCTCGCCGAGTACCGCGCGCTTCTCACGCGCTACCCCCAGCGGCGCGCCGCCCTCATGCCGACCCTCTGGCTCGCGCAGCGCGAGTTCGGCTGGCTCTCCCTGCCGGTGATGGAGTACGTGGCCACGCTGATGGAGCTGCCGCTCGCCTGGGTCACGTCGGTAGCCTCCTTCTACACGATGTACTGGAAGGAGCCGAAGGGCCGCTGGCACATCCAGCTCTGCCGCAACCTGCCGTGCGCGCTGCGCGGGGCAGGGGCGATCCAGGTGGCCGTCGAGCGCCGCCTCGGCATCGGCGACGGCGAGCGAACCGCCGACGGCCGCTTCTCCCTCGAGGAGGTCGAGTGTCTGGCGTCCTGCGGGACGGCACCCGTCCTGCAGGTGAACAACACCGAGTACCATGAGAACCTCACCGTCGCCCGGGCGCTCGAGCTGATCGAGCGTCTCGCCAGCCCCTAGCGTGGCGGTCGACGTCACGATCACGGCCGGCAAGGCGCTCTTCGCCATCCTGCTCGCGTTGCAGGTGGTCGGGCTGGGGGTGTTCTTCGAACGCAAGGTCAGCGCCGTCATCCAGGATCGGATCGGCGCCAATCGGGCCGCGATTCTCGGCTTCGCCGGCCTCGGCCTGGTGAACACGCTCGTCGCCGACCCGATCAAGTTCCTGCTGAAGGAGGACATCACCCCGGCCGCAGTCGATCGGCTGCTGCACACGCTCGCGCCGCTCGTGAGCCTGGTCCCCGCCCTTCTCCCCTTCGCCGTCATTCCGTTCGGCGACGTCCTCCAGATCGGCGACCGGACCATCAACCTGCAGGCGGCGGAGTTGAACGTGGGGATCCTCTTCGTGCTCGCCATGGCCTCCCTCGGCGTGTACGGCGTCGTGCTGGGCGGCTGGGCCTCGAACAATCGCTGGTCGCTCCTGGGCAGCATCCGCGGGTCGGCGCAGATGATCTCCTACGAGATCGCCATGGGGCTCGCTTTGATCGGGGTCGTCCTCACCTACAACACGCTCGATCTCCAGGAGATGGCGCGCCAGCAGGGCCGCCTCGTGTGGGGCTGGCTGCCGGCGTGGGGCATCCTCTATCAGCCGGTGGCCTTCCTGATCTTCTTCACGGCCGGTGTGGCCGAGTCGAAGCGCATCCCCTTCGACCTCCCCGAGGCCGAGTCCGAGCTCGTGAGCGGCTACTTCACGGAGTACTCGGGAGCGAAGCACCTGATGTTCATGATGAGCGACTTCGTCGAGGTCGTGCTCGTGGCCGCGCTCGTGACGACGCTCTTCTTCGGTGGCTGGCAGGTTCCCTACCTGGCGCGCGACGGCTTCCACCTCCCCGGCGG
>VBLA01000543.1 GCA_005879245.1 Deltaproteobacteria bacterium | reverse complement strand
CGATTGACCAGGAGGCGCCCGCGCAGGACCCCTCCGCTTGAGCGGTGAATCACGCCTATTGTACGGTCTATACGGTAGCGGCCGGTCGCGCCAGCGTCGGAGCCCCGCCGCGGCCAAGGAGGGCCCGCGCATGATGTTCACCAGTCTCGCGCACATGTTCTTTCAGCGCGCCGGTGACCTCGCCGGCCGCCCCCGTTACCGCTACCGGGTGTCCGACGGGTGGCAGGAGGTCACGTGGGGAGAGATGGAACGACGGGTCCGCGAGATCGCCGCCGGGCTCATCGACATGGGGGTGGCTCCCGGCGACCGCGTGGCACTCCTGTCGGCGACCCGCCCAGAATGGATGGAGATCGACTTTGCGATCTTCGCCGCCGGAGGGGTCACGGTTCCGATCTATCCCTCCAGCTTGACCGACGAATGCGGCTACATCCTGGCGAACTCCGAGTCGACGATCGTGTTCGCCGAGAACGCGAAGCAGCGGGCGAAGATCGAGGAGGTCAGGACCCGTGGGTTCGAGCTCGACGGCGTGAAGCAGGCCGTCGGACTGAAGGCCGTGGTCACGATCGACGCCGACGGACAGAGTGCGGAGAGCCTCGCGGGTCTCATGTCCCGCGGGCGTCGAGCCCTCCCGACCCTCCGCCCGGAGATCGACCGACGCGTCGCTGCGCTCCGCCGCGATGCGCTCGCCACCATCGTCTACACCTCGGGGACGACGGGGCCGCCGAAGGGCGTGCTCCAGACGCACGGCAATCACCTCGCGACCGTCGAGGCGACGCTCCCGCTCGGTGTCGTGCGAGAAGGGGATGTCGACTTCTTCTTCCTGCCGCTCGCCCACTCCTTCGCGCGATTGATCGAATACGTCGGCATCGCGGCCGGCTCGACCACGGCCTTCGCCCGGAGCATCGACACGCTCCTCGAGGACATGGTCGCCACCCGCCCACACCTCGTCCCAGCGGTCCCCCGCATCTACGAGAAGGTGTATGGTCGCGTCCTGGCGGCCCGCGAGGCCGGGGGCCCGCTCAAGCGCGCCCTGTTCGACTGGGCCGTCGTCGTCGGGCGGGAGCGGAGCCGACACGAGCTGGAGCGGCGGACCCTCCCCGCGTGGCTGCGCTTGACGAGCGCAATGGCACACCGGCTCGTCTTCGCCCGCATTCACGCCCTCCTCGGGGGCAACGTCCGCTACATGATGTCCGGGGGGGCTCCCCTCGCGGGCGAGATCGCCGAGTTCTTCCACGCAGCCGGCATTCTCATTCTCGAGGGCTACGGCCTCACGGAGACGACGCCCGCGCTCACCGTCAACCGTCCCGATCGCTTCAAGTTCGGCACGGTCGGTCAGCCGCTCTCCTGCTGCGAGGTCGTGATCGCCCCCGATGGTGAGATCGTGGCGCGCGGCGCGAACATCGCCCTCGGCTACCATCGACGCCCGGACGCCACGGCGGAGGCATGGGACGCGGAGGGCTGGTTCCACACCGGCGACATCGGAGAGATCGACAGCGACGGATTCCTGCGCATCACCGACCGCAAGAAGGATCTGATGAAGACGTCGGGGGGCAAATACGTCGCGCCGCAGAAGATCGAAAACCTGCTGAAGCTCCAGCCCCACGTCAGCCAGGCGATCGTGATCGGCGATCGCCGGAAGTATTGCGTGGCGTTGATCACACTCGACGCCGAGGAGGTGGCCCGCTGGGGGCGGGAGCAGGGGCTCGTGCTGGATGCGCCCGAGGCGATGGCCGTACACCCCACCGTCCAAGAGTTGATCGAGCGTGAGGTCGCGGCGGCCAACCGTCACCTGGCCTCGTATGAATCGATCAAGTATTTCCGCATTCTCCCCCGCGATCTGTCGACCGAGACGGGCGAGCTCACGGCGAGCCTGAAGGTGAAGCGCAAGGTGATGGCCGAGCGGTACGCCGTGCAGATCGAGGAGATGTACGGGGCGTCGAAGCCGTCCCCGTGAGCCCCGATGGGGTGCCGGGCGCCCCGGAGTACCGTTGCGGGGTCCAGACCCCCGTGTTATACAAAGGATCCTTTCCGGCCTTCACTGACCAAACCAAAGTGGGCCCAGCCCACTTTTTCATTTTGAAGGAGCAGCTCTCATGGATCGGTCCGCGGTCACCCAGCGCGTCTGGGAACTGGCCGAGCCGCTCGCGCTCGCGGCGGATCTCGAGCTGGTCGACGTGCAGTACCGTCCGGAAGGTGGCCGGCTGATCCTGCGCCTGCTGCTCGATCGGCCGGACGGGGGGGTGACGCTGGACCAGCTGACTCGGGTCTCTCGCGAGGTTGGTGATGTGCTCGACGCGCACGATGCCGTACCCGGTCGTTACAGCCTCGAATGCTCCTCGCCCGGTCTGAACCGCCCGCTCATCCGTGAAGTGCACTTCCGCCGCGCCTTGGGGCGGCAGGTGCGGATCCGCACGCGGACCCCGATCGGGGAGCGGCGGCAGCTTCGCGGTACGCTCGAGGCGGTCACCGCGGACGGCGTGACGATCTCCGAGGCCTCCACGGGAAGCACCTTCATTCCCTTTGCTCTCATCGAACGCGCCAACATCGAATACGACTTCGGTAGACCGGCTGGGCCGCACGCGCATGCGTGAGGCGAGGAGGGCAGGATGCAGCCGGACCTGAACCGGGTGGTCGAGCAGGTGAGCAAGGAGAAGGGGATCGAGCGCGAGATCATC
>VBLA01000541.1:4449-5630 GCA_005879245.1 Deltaproteobacteria bacterium | reverse complement strand
GCGCTCAGCACCATCACGACGGGCATCTACGTGCTCACCGTCCGCGACGGGGACCATCGACACGGGATGTCCTCCTCGTGGGTGACGCAGGCTTCCGGCGACCCTCCCCTCCTGATGGCATCCGTCGACCGCCAGCACTTCACCCACGACATCATCGCCCGCACCGGGCACTTCGCCCTGCACGTCGTCGGCGAGCGCGGCAAGCACCTCGAGGAGTACTTCGTCTCGAGCAAGGCACGGCGCCCCGACAACCTGGAGGCCATCGCCTACGAGGACTCTGCCGACGGCCTCCCGCTCCTCCCGGGCGCGCTCGCGAGCCTCGAGTGCCGGGTCGAGGCGAGCCATCCCGCGGGCGATCACACCCTCTTCCTCGCGAGCGTCGAACGGGTCACCATGCGCCGCGCGGATCGACCGCTCACCTCGCAGGATCTCGACTACGTCTACGTCGGCGAGGTGCTCCCGCGGCCGCGCTGATCGGGCGCGGCCCGCTCAGGTGCCCGCCGGCGACGAGAACTGCGTGCGGAGAAACGCGTCGAAGGCGCGATCCGGCAGCCAGCGCCGGAGCCCCATCAGGAAGCGGGCGGCGACCGTCACCGGGTAGCGGGTGCGCGGCCGTCGCGCCGTGATCGCCCGCTCGATCACGCGGGCGACCCCCTCCGGGCTTCCCGCCGCCATCGCCATCGGCCCCTCGTAGGCCTCGCGCACGCGCCGCGCGAGGACGGCGTTGAACGACGCATACGGCGAGACCTGTCCGCCCACCGTACCGAGGCTCTGGATCGCCGTGTCGCCGAAGCGGGTCTTGATCGGACCCGGCTCGATGACGATCACGTCGACGCCGAAGCTCCGCACCTCGAAACGGAGGGCGTCGCTCAACGCCTCCACCGCATACTTGGTCGCGTGGTAGAAGCCTCCGCCGGGAAACGTGAGCTTGCCCCCCATCGAGCTCAGGTTGACGATCTTGCCGAAGCGCTGGCGTCGCATCCCGGGGAGGACGAGCTGGGTCAGGCGCGTGAGGCCGAAGAAGTTGGTCTCGAACTGTCGACGGATCTCCTCCATCGGCACCTCCTCGACCGGGCCCTCCTGCCCGTAGCCGGCATTGTTGACGAGCACGCCGACCGCCCCCTCGGCGCTCTCGATCGCCGTCACCGCGGCACGGATCGAGCTCTCGTCGCAGACGTCGA
>VBLA01000541.1:0-4178 GCA_005879245.1 Deltaproteobacteria bacterium | reverse complement strand
CACGTCGCGATTCAGTCCGACCCGGCGGCGCGCCTCGGCATCCTGGCGCGCTTCTTCGCTGTCACCTTTCATGCCGGCGAGGACATCGCCGCGCGCCTCGCCGCTCTCGACGTCGACGCCGCCAGGATCCACCACCTGGTCACCTCGCACCTCCACTTCGATCATGTGGGCGGCAACGCGTCGCTGCCCAATGCGCGGATCGTCATCCAGCGTCGGGAGTGGGAGGCGGGGCGGGATGCCGATCGGATCGCGGCCAGCGGGTACAATCCCGCCGACTACGACACGGGCCAGGACATCTTCCCCATCGACGGCGAGCACGACCTCCTGGGCGACGGCTCGGTCACGTGCATGCCGACCTATGGCCACACACCGGGCCACCAGTCGCTCCGCGTCCGGCTGGCCGACGGCGAGGTCGTCCTCACCTCGGACGCCTGCTACCTCCGCCGTACGCTCGAGGAGCTCCGCCTCTCGCCCTTCGCGTACGACCGTGAAGGGATGCTCGCTTCCCTCCGACACCTGCGGGCGCTGCGCGACGCGGGCGCCCGCCTCTTCTACGGCCACGACCCGGAGTTCTGGGCGACCGTGCCGCAGGCACCGGCGGAGGTGCGCGCGGCCTCGATCTCATGACGATTCCGGATCCCTGTGGCTGCCCACCCACCGAGGGGGGTGGAAGCGTCGCAGCCGGCGTGCACCACGTCATCGTCAACGTGAACGACCTCGCGAGGTCCCGCAGCTTCTACGCGTGGCTCATGCCGCGGCTCGGCTACCCGGGTGTCACCGAGCACGCCGCGGGCGCGGGCTGGTTCGGTGAGGCCGGCAGCTTCTGGATCAAGGAGGCTGATCCTCGCTTCGCCTCCGACCGCTTCAGCAAGGACCGGGTGGGGCTCTGTGAGATCGCCTTCCGGGCAGGAAGCCGCGCCCAGGTGGACGCCTTCGCCCGGGAGCTCGAGGCGAGCGGAGCTCGCATCCTCGATCCGCCGCGCGAGTACGACTACACGCCGGGCTACTACGCCGTCTTCTTCACCGACCCCGACGGCCTGAAGCTCGAGCTCGTCCACATCCCCCGCTGACCACCGCCGACATCGTCGTCTCCGCGCGTCGACCTCCTTGGCCGAGCCATCGCGGCACGCCTTCGCCGCAGCGGGGAGACGGTGCACCTTGTCCTCCGTGCATACGAGATCGTCACCCTGGAGGTGAGGCACTAGTGCTAAAAGGCCCGCACGGGCTGGCGTTCCTGCACGCTCTTGCATCTCTACCCGGGGCGAAGGTTGCGGCGGATCGGCCCTTTTCGGCCAGTGCGCCGGGACGTACGGTTTTCTGGCTTGCCGGAATGCTGACCGCTGGTGTATGCGTTCGCCCCGAGTCCGGCGTCGGCAGGCGTCTTCTGCCCTCGGCGCACGGAGCATGCAGTAGTGCGAGAGGGTTCGTGACGTTTTCCTTCCCGGTACCGACGAGCAGGCGAGGATCGGCGCTCCTCCTTGCGGCCCTAGTCGTGCTCGCTGCGGGCTTCGCCTCCCCGCGCGACGCGCGGGCGCTCAGCACCTGCACGGCCGACGACATCAGCGCCAACGAAGTGGCAAACTGTCCGGCTAGCACCGTCCCCTGCGCCATCAACAAGAATTACACCATCGCAAACGGCTGCACCCTCGACTTCGGGACCCGGACGGTGACGGTCAAGGGCACGCTCGATGTCGGTGCGGGCAGCATGACCCTCAAGGCCGGGAGCCTCACGGTTGCCTCTGGGGGAAAGATCCAAGGCCTCGGGAACTCCCCCCCGCCCGGAGATCACGGCGGGATGATCACCATCCAGACGACGGGCGCCGTCGTCGTGGACAAGGCGGCTGCCAACGGCATCATCGACGTGTCCGGTGACGCCCTGGCGGGCACCGTGGTGATCCAGGCCGGCGGGTCGATCACCCTCAGGGGAAGGCTGATGGCCAAGAACTCGACGACGTCGGGTGGAGGCGGCTCCATCACCATCCGCGCCCGGGGAGACTTCATCTACGCCACCGCAGGCGTCCTCTCCGTGGGCGGCAGCGCCATGAGTGACGCGGGCAGCATCGACATCGTGGCCGGCGGCCGGGTCGTCCTGGGCGACCTCGTCGACCTGGTGGGCGCTGACGGTGGCCTGCTCGACGTGCAGGCGGGGGCTGACGTCGTCGTCCGCACGATCGACGCCGACGCCACCGGCGATGCGGGGAGCGGCGGCTGCATCGGGATCGTGGCGGGGACGCAGCTGCAGCTCCTCGGACTGATCACCACCAACGGTGCTGGGGGCACGTTCATGTCGGGCGGCTGCGGCGGGTTCGGGTGCTTCGAGTCCCGCTACGGCGATCTCACCGTCGCGGCCAACATCCTCGCCGAGGGCAACGTACCGGACGGGGGAGGCGGCGAGCTGGACTTCATCTCGCGCGGCTCGATCAGCGTGGCGTCGGCCACCATGGTGTCCGCGCGGGCGAGTGGAGCCATGGGCTGCGGTGGCGACCTGTCACTGGATGCGTTCTTCGACGTGGTGAGCGGCGGTATCCTCGACGCGTCGGGGGGCTTCGGGGGAGGCTTCCCCGAGATCAGCGCGGGTCGCGATGTGACCCTGAGCGGACCCGTCGACGCGAGCGGGCGGGCCCTCGCGGGGTACGGGGGTGGGGTGATCGTGGAGGCCGGCCGGCAGGGCAAGGGGAATCTCTCCGTCCAGAACACGATCGACGTGGGGGGCGGCGGCTGCAGCCTCGACCTCGGCTGCGGCGCGGGGGGCTTCACCGACCTGAGCGGGTGTGATGTCACGGTGACGGCTGCGGGGAGCCTCCTCGCCGGTGGTCCGGCGGCGGGCAGCAACGCCCTCGCTGCCCGCGAGCAGCTGACGATCCAGGGGCCGCTCGACGCGACGACCACGACCCCAGGTGCCGGGGGGGCCACGGACGGCTCGAACATGCTCACACATCCGAGCCGCAAGCCGCGTTCGATCAGCGGCACCGTGACGCCTGCCCCGACTGTCACCGCGCTCCCCACCTGCACCAGCACCATCTTGTCGGGGTGCCTCGTCCCATGTCCCACCTGCGGCAACGGCGTCGTCGAGTTCCCGGAGACCTGTGACACGGCCGGCGCGCTGCAGAGCTGCGATGGCTGCTCCCTCTTCTGCCAGGTCGAGGACCGTCTGCAACGGCGACGAGAAGTGTGGGGCGGGTATCTGTCTCTTCGGCCGTCCGCTCAACTGCAGCGACGGCAATCCCTGCACCCTCGACATCTGCGATCCGGTCGGGGGCTGCCAGCCGCACACGCCGGCCGCCCCGGGCACCCCGTGCAGCGACAACAACCAGTGCACGGTCGGCGACACCTGCGACGCCGCAGCAACTTGCCAGCCGGGGAGCCCGCGCATCTGCAATGACGGGAGGGAGTGCACCATCGACACGTGCAATCCCACGAGTGGCTGCGTCTTCACGCCCCGGACGGGGTCGTGCACGGACGACGGCAATCCGTGCACCGACGACGTCTGCGCGGGCAGCGCCTGCACGCATCCGGCGAAGCCTGACACCACCCCATGCGACGACGGCTCCTTCTGCACGGTGAACGAGGCCTGTCGCGGTGGCATCTGCCGAGACGGCACCCCGCGCAACTGCGACGACGGGGATCCGTGCACGACGGACAGCTGCGACGCCGCGGGGCAGACCTGCGTCCACGCCCCGGTGGACACCTGCACCACGACGACCACCATCCCGACCCCGTCGACCACCAGCACCGTGTCGACCACGTCGAGCACCTCCTCCACCAGCACGTCCACCAGCACATCCACCACCCGCTCGACCTCCACGCTTCCCCCCACGACGAGCAGCACCTCGACGAGCACCAGCACGAGCACGACACACTCGACGAGCACCACCTCGTCGAGCACCTCCACGAGCAGTTCGACCAGCTCCTCGAGCACGTCTACGAGCTCGACGACGAGCACGAGCACGTCCAGCACCTCGACCAGCACCGAGCCGCCCTGCATTCCCGCGGATTGCAACGACTCCAACGCCTGCACGACCGACACCTGCGCAGCGGATGGCTGCCATCACGACGCGGTCACGGGCTTCGACTCCGCGCGCTGCGTCTTCCTGGGGAGCGGTCTCCAGGCGCCCGTCTGCCAGGGCCAGTCGATGCCGACGACCATCACCCGACTCTTCGGCACCGCCCGGGACCTG
>VBLA01000540.1:1263-4386 GCA_005879245.1 Deltaproteobacteria bacterium | reverse complement strand
CGGGAGCGTCGCGAACCGATCGGCGAGGCGCTGCGCCCGCCCCGGCTCCTCGAGCCAGAGCAAGGCGTTGTCGAGCCGGCGGTGACCCGACCCCGTAGCGGCCGAGCTCGCGCGCGAGCATCGCCCGCGCACGAGGCCCGCCTTCGCGGCCCATGCCAACCTGTCCCGACGCGGAACCGGCCGCGACGATCCGGCCGCGCGGCGGCCGACCATGCCGCGGACGACGGCCGCCGTCACGTGCGCGAAGCCGCCGAGTCTCGTCGCCACGACCTCGTCCCAGTGCTTCTGCGGCATGAGCGCGAAGAGGCCGTCGCGCGTCACGCCGGCGTTGGAGACGAGCGCGTGCGGCGCGCCGAGCTCCGCGATGAGCGGCGCGAGCGCAGCGGAACCGTTGCAGCGGCGTTCCGCGATGTCGAACGCCGCGGGAGCTGGGGAGATCACGGTCAACGTCGTGGCGCCGGGGCTCGTCGAGACCGCGAGGGCACCGGTCAGATCCAGCGGATCGTCATCGCCCGTCGGCTGATCAGCTACGCCCCGACGCCCTGAGGATCACGCCGGCTGCGGCACGGCGCACGCCCCGCGCGCCCCGGAGTAGCATGCGGTGTAGTCCGCTGTGCTGAGGGCTATCGCAGGCGCCATGCAGCGGTACCTTGGCATGGGCCGTTGCATGAGCCAAGACTGTGCGTCATGCCAGAGAACTATTTTTGAATTGACACCAACGACTAGATCACTGTACATGCGTCCCGACTCGGAGAACTCTTCGCCAAGCCCTGTGGGGAGCGAAGGACTGAAACGAAGAAGGCACGAAAATGCATACACGAAAGAGCATCGTTCGAAGCACGTTCCACGCTCTGATCTGTACGGCGGTGCTGAGCGCGGTCTGGGCGGGCAGCACGCCACCGGCGCACGCGCTCGACTGCAGCGTCCCGCTGAAGGCCGTCGGCCCGATCGACCCGGCCAATGGCTTCCCGCTCTACTACCAGGACTCGACCAGGCTCGCCCTGCGGCCCTGCCTGGACGCCGTCTGTGGTGGCGCCGGCTTCGTGCTGCCGGATCCGAACCTTCCGCTCTCCTTCCCCGGCAACTTCCCGGTCGCGGTCGTCTACTGGCGCGCCATCAGCAAGATGACCGTCGGGACAATCAGCGTCGTGTACGTGAGCGCCTTGGAGGGCTCCTTCGCCAACGGCGTGCAGGCGCTGCCCGGCGACCAAGTCGTCTTCTCCCGGATTCGAATCCGCATCTTCGGCGCCACCCCCGGCGGCACATATACGGTCACACACCCCTACGGAGTGGAAGTGCTCACGGCCGACGGCTTCGGCACGGTCAACTTCACCCAGGACAGCCCCCGCATCCCGGTGGGACTCGGGGGACCGGCGCTGGCGTTCGGGACGGCGCTCTCCGTGGGTCGGGTCGGGCCGTTCCTGCGGGCCGTCGCACCGGTGCCGCCGCCGGGGCTCATCGGCAACCCGGCCGCGAATCAGACCGTCACGGGCAGCCCCTGCGGCACGAACATCTTGCGGGTCGAGGGCCCGGGTTTTCCAGTGGGCGGGCAGCAGACCGACCAGTTCAAGCCACTCGTCGGCAGGCGACATCCCATCTGCGGAGACGGGTTTCTTGACGCGGGCGAGCAGTGCGACGACGGCAACGTCCTCGATGGCGACTGCTGCTCGTCGACGTGTCAGCTCGAGCCGAACGGCATCCCCTGTCAGGACGGCGATGCGTGCACGACCGGAGACACCTGCTCAGCGGGCACCTGCATCGGCGGGCCCCCGCCCAACTGCGACGACGGTAACCAGTGCACCGCGGATTCCTGCGATCACGCGCTCGGCTGCCAGAACCTCGCCCAGCCGAACGACACCCCCTGCGACGACGGCCAGCCCGTCATCTGCTCGCTGCCCTACACCTGCCAGGAGGGCCTCTGCACGGCTGGTGGCGGCGACATGGATGGCGACCAGGTCTGCAACGACGACGACAACTGCCCTCCAGCATTCTTCCGAGCCGGCGCAGCCGAACGACGGCCGGATCATCCTCAAGGGAACCTTCCAGATGGGCCCGAGCGAGGGCCCGTTCAGCGACGCCGCGGGCATCTCGGTCCGGGTGCAGGACGGCCTCGGGCTCGACTACACCGTCTCGTGGAGTCCCGGAAGGTGCGCGGACTCGGGCACGAGGATCCGCTGCCGGAGCGGAAGGGGATGGCTGCGGGGCACCTTCTGGCAGCTCCCGTCGGGACCGGGCCAGTACGGCTTCTACATCTCTCTCTCTCAAGTCGACCTCCACGGAATGCTGCAGGGACCCGTGACGGTCGACATCAGGCACGGGGACAGCATCGATCGGGTGGGGACGCTCGACGCGTGCGCGCCGTCGACACCCGCCGCGATGGTCCGATGCCGCGCCCCTGTACCGCACCCGATTTCTTGAACACGAGAGCCGCTTAAGCACGAGGGAGCGCGGCGAGGCACCGTCGAGGACGATCGCGCCGATCCCGACGCGGGGCTGATCCTGTCGGTGACTACTGATACCGGAGGGCGTCCATGGGCTTCAGGAGGGCAGCCTTGTGGGCCGGGTAGAAGCCAAAGAAGATACCCACCCCCCCGGCGACCAGGAACGCCAGGATGACCGAACTCAGCGTGACGACGACCGCTATCCGGGCGACGGCGCTGGCCAGCAGCGCGCCGCCCGCCCCCAGGAACACCCCCAGCAGGCAGCCGACCAGGGCGAGGGCGAGCGCCTCCAGCAGGAACTGCAGCCGAATGTCCCCGGCGCGGGCGCCGAGGGCGCAGCGGATGCCGATTTCCCGCGTGCGCTCGGTGACCGAGACGAGCATGATGTTCATGATCCCGATCCCCCCCACCAGAAGCGAGATCGACGCGATCGCCCCCAGCATCAGCGACATGCTACGGGTGGTTCCTGCTGCGGTGGTGACCAGGGCGGTGAGGTTGCGAATGGTGAAGTCATTGTCGACGCCGTCGGCGAGCCGATGGCGCTGGCGCAGGAGTCGCGTCATGTCTCGCTCTGCCACGGGCATGGCCTCTTTCGAAGCGGCCCGCACGACCAGGAAGCGCACGCTACCCTGGAACTGACTGCCGAAGAGTTTCCGCTGAGCGGTGGTGACCGGGACCAGGA
>VBLA01000540.1:0-988 GCA_005879245.1 Deltaproteobacteria bacterium | reverse complement strand
ACCGACCCGCACCCCATTGGCGGTGGGGGAACCCGCGAGCACGACGAAGAGGTCGCCGCCCATGGAGGCGATGGACCGGTCCACCAGGTCCCGGGCTCCCTGTCCGATGGCGAGCATCATGATGACCGCCCCCACCCCGATGGTCACCCCCAGCATGGTGAGGAACGTGCGCAGGCGGTTCGCGCCCAGTGCCTGCCGGGCTTCGCCCAGCATGGGGCCGATCATCATGACGGTCGCTGCCCCGCCATGCGGCGCAGCAAGGGGCCGTCATGCGCCACCTGACCGTCCACCAGGTGCACGAGGCGCTTGGCGTGGGCGGCGACGTCCGGATCGTGGGTCACCAGGACGACGGTGATCCCCTCGTCTGCGTTGAGCTGCCGCAGGAGGCTCATGATCTCCTGGCTGGTCCGGGTGTCGAGGTTGCCCGTCGGCTCGTCCGCCAGAATCAGGCGCGGGCGATTGACGAGGGCGCGGGCGATGGCCACCCGCTGCTGCTGCCCCCCGGAGACCTGGTCGGGCAGCGACACCGTATACGGACCCAGGCCCACGCGCTCGAGCATGTAGCGGGCTCGCAGCGGCCGCTCCGACTTGCCGACCCCCGCATACACCAAGGGCAACGCGACGTTGTCCAGCAAGGTGATCCTGGGCAGTAGATTGAAGCCCTGGAAGACGAAGCCGATCACCCGGTTGCGCAGATCGGCGAGCTGGTCGCGGTTCAAGGCGGCGACGTCGCGGCCCTCGAACACGTAGGTGCCGCCGCTCGACGCATCGAGGCAGCCGAGGATGCTCAGGAGCGTCGACTTCCCCGACCCCGAAGCCCCCATGATGGCGACGAATTCCGCCGGCCCGACGGCGAGGTTCACGTCCTTCAGCACCGGAACGGGCCCTGCACGCGTCTCGTAGTGCTTGCCCAGGTGCGTGAGACGGATGACGGGCGCGGCTGGCATCAGAACAGCCGGGTCTGGAAAATGCCGACCGGCGTGCTCGC
>VBLA01000545.1 GCA_005879245.1 Deltaproteobacteria bacterium | reverse complement strand
GCGAAGTTGCTGGTGTCGATGGCGGAGCGGGAGGCGTTGGAGCGGTGGGCGCGGCGGCCGAAGACCTAGGGGCCTCGTGTCTGAGACACCCGGGGTCGCGGGGGGGTTCAGCCCCCCGGGCGAGGGGGCGGCGGGCTCGGGAGCCGTTCGATGATGCCCGTGGCCTTCTGCTGTTGGCTGCTCCCGAGGTGGTGGGTCGCGTAGAATTGGACGAGGGCCAGGGCACGCCGGCCTTCGGGGGTGTCCTGGAAGGTGGCGAGGGTGGCGTCGTCCATGGCCTGCAAACTGTTGAGGACGGTCCGACTCATGCGTTGCGCAAGCTCGGCGCCGGTGAGCGGCTGCTGATCAACGCCCGCTTGCTGCGCGACCCCGTTCGCCTGCTGAGCGAAGGCGCCGAGAACCGCGGGGGACCCCTCCGCGCTCGCTGGGCCGCCCTGCCGCCTCTTGGCGGTGCCCCCGGCTGTCCGCGCACGCCGCCCTGGCGACGACGTGTGGGGGACACCAGGACGCTGCCGATCGTCTGCGGTTACCCATAGCGTAGCGTGAAGTTCTGTTCGCCGAGCAGACGCTCGAGCGCCGCCGCCAACGGCTCGCCCTCGAAAGCCGCGCTCACGTCGCGTGGCCTGCACACCTGGCCGCGGAGGTCGGCGCCGCTCTGGCGGGCGATCTCCGTCACCACCTCCGTCAGCGGGACCTCCTGGACGTGCACGGTGAGCCGGTCGTCGTGGTAGTCGAGGAGATGAGGGGGCGACCCGGCGTCGGCCCCGGCGGCCGTCAGCGGGAACGCGGCCACCAGCACCGGGAGAAGCGCGGTGAATCTGGAGGTGGTCACTGTACCCCTTCAACCTTGGACGTGGTCAGTGCACACGTTAAACCCTGCACAATCCAGGGCGCAAGCCCCTCCCGGCCGAGCGCAGAGGGTCGGCACCGCAGGGGCCGAACCACTCGGCGTGCGCTCTCAGGCTAAAAGCATGCGTCTCTCCGCGGTGCGGCCTGTGAATCAACGCCGATCCCTTGCCGGTGAGGAATAACGGGGGCTCGATGCAACGGCGGCGCCAGAATCGCGCCGGGGCGTGCCTGAGGGCACGCCGAATGGGGGAGGAGCGAGCACCCCGCTCGCAGCCCCCGGATCGTTCGCTGTACCCGGCATGGTTACCCGGACAGCCTCCTTAGCAGGGGCCCGTTCTGTACCATCCCCCTTTGCCGCATTGGAGTTGCATGTGCCCCTTGCAGATCGCTTTGCCCAGCTTCCTCTGGCGTCCCTTCCACGCGCAGCTGCGTTGTGCTCCCCCCTCCCCCTTCAGCATCGCCGCCTCGCTCTCGTAGATGGCGCTGGTGAAGATGCCCGCGGCCGCGGTGTCCCCTTCCTTCTCACCGGCGCCTGCTACGTTTGTGCTCAGCATCGCGCCGAGCAGCAGCGCTGCCCAATCCCAGCTCGCACGCATGTTAGACCCTCCCGGCCGCCGTGCGTTGGCGTCCCGCCGGGCTCGTACCCCCGCCGCACTCAAGGAGCAAGCAACGGGGGTTCCTGGCAAGAGCCATCAAGCACCTGAGCGTGGCCGTTCGGGGTGATCTCGCCGACGTGGGCAGGCGGATCACGCTGTGCACGCCGTCGGCGCGATTCCGCGCGGCCACGAAATCGAAGTGGCGCGCTCACCGTGCGAGGAGCACCGGGTCGGCAGGAGGCCCGCTTGAGGGCCGCCGGCCAATCGGAAATAAGGGCTGCGACACAGAACCCTCATCCTCGCGGGGAGGCAGGACGATGCGCATGAACGTTACTCACGCCACCGTCGCGCTGCTCGTCGGCGCGCTCGCATGCGGACGCCCCGCGCACGCCGGACCGGCGGATAGCCCCTTGCCAACGTTCTCTGACGGCAAGGCTGCCGTCGCGGTCTACACCGCCGTCGGGGTCATCAAGAACAACAACCTCGAGACCGCTTTCGTGTGCACCAACGTCGACTCGGCGCCGCGCGACATCGGCGTCGAGGTCTTCGATGAAACCGGGGTACTGCGGAACTCGGTCCACGCTGGCAACGGAGCATTCCTCGACGTTAGCCCCGGCCAGACGAAGACCGTCGACACGTCATCCAGCGCCCTGCTCCACGAGGACGCGATCATCACGCTCGATCTCACGGTCGGGAACCTGATGAACAACCTCCGCAACGGCTCGGGCCGGGTGGTCGCAACCTCGAAGAACGTCTCCTGCACGGCGATGCTCGTCGACAAGTTCCACTCGATCTGCGATCCCGCGGCGCCCTGCAACAACCCCCCGCCCACGGTCGCCAACCTGCCGCTCACCCGCGTCCCCTGATCGCGGGCGAATCCCGGGATGACCGCAGTCCTCCTGACCGTTGCTCTGGCGCTCCTGGGGTCGGGGGCAACCGCCTTGGCCGGCGTTCAGGATGCCCCGCTCCCCACCTTCAGCGACGGAAAGGCCTCCCAGCTCGTCGTCCTCATCCCGACCGCGATCAAGAACAACTTCCTCGACACCGACGTCATCTGCACGAACCTCGCGCCCCAAGCGGTGGATATCGGGCTGGAGGTATTCGACCAGACGGGGACGCGAGGGAACTCGATTGGCTCAGCCAACGGCG